>CAZKKX010000122.1:0-7432 GCA_964553505.1 uncultured Eubacteriales bacterium
TTTTGGGGTGTAACAAAGTGGCAGCAGAAGATATTTACAAGCTTCAAGAAAAAGTTATTATCGGAAAGACCGTCATAGAAATTCATGATAATGTATTTTCCAAAACCTTTTTTCAGTATGATAAAAAAGTACTAAAACATAAAAAAACATTTATTTATGAAGAAGAACATAAATCCCCAGAAAAAAATATGTGGTTTGAAACCATCAAAACGCCTTTTTATAACGATGAAGGAGAAATATCCGGTATTATCGGAGTATCAAGAGATATTACAAATAGGCTGATTTCACAGGAAAAGATTAGAGATAGTGAAGAAAGGTTTCGTCAGCTTGCAGAAAATATTGAAGAAGCATTCTGGCTTTCTACGGATAAGGAAATGTTGTATATCAGCCCGGGATTTGAAAGAATATGGGATAGAAGCAGCGAATGTATTTATAAGGATATTTCCAATTTAAGGAATTACATTTATAAAGAAGACAAGCATAAGATCTTAAAAATTCTTAAAGCAAAAGAATACAGAGAAAAGGGATATTTTAATGAGAAATATAGAATTGTAAAACCTGACGGTACTTTAAGATGGGTATGGGAAAAGATATTCCCTATACGAGATAACAAAGGTAAAATTATTAGAAGAGCGGGTATTATAGAAGATATCACGACTCTTAAAATAGCAGAAGAAGTAGTTGCAAGAACAAGAGAAGAAATGATGCAAGTAGAGCTTAGAAAAAAATCTGTTGAGCTTCAGCAATTAGGAGAATTGGAAAAACTTCGAACAGATTTTTTTGCCAACCTTTCTCATGAATTAAGAACACCTATAAATTTAATTCTCGCTGCTCTTAAAATGATTGAAATAAGGGCTGATGAGTCTGAGACTGAGGACAAATCATTTTCAAATCATAAATATTTAAAGATTATGAAACAAAACAGCTATCGCCTTATGAGACTTATAAATAACCTTATCGATGTGACAAGGCTGGATGCAGGATTTTTAAGCTTCAATGCTTCTACATGGGATATTATTTATATTATTAAAAGCATAACTCATTCTGTCGCCATGTACGCCAAGAGCAAAAATATCTCTCTATCCTTTGAGTCAGAACTGGAGATTTTTTTCTTTAAGTGTGACCCGGACAAAATAGAACGGATTCTGCTGAATCTCCTTTCAAATGCCATTAAATACAATAAGAATAAAGGAAGCATCAAGGTATCGGTATCAAAATGCAATAACGAATTATTAATCAGTGTCAGTGACACAGGAATCGGTATTCCAAAGGATAAATTAAATTTAATTTTTGAAAGATTTAAGCAAGTAGACAGCAGGTTAACCAAAGAAGGAGAAGGCAGCGGAATTGGTCTTTCCTTAGTTAAGGCTTTTGTTGAAATGCATGGCGGAAGAATTACTGTTGACAGTATTTTGGGTGTGGGTACGGATTTTTCCATTAGGATTCCTGTTGATGAAATGAGAGATAACAATAATGACAGGATTATGGAGAATGAAGACTGTGAGGATCTCAGAATAGAACGAATAAAGATGGAGTTTTCAGATATATATGGAATAGAATTTTAATATGCATCTTCAACCATAACCAAAAAAATGCACTTTTCGAAAATTTGTCGAAAAGTGCATTTTTAAAAGGATTATTCTCGGAAATCACGAATATATAATATAATCTTTGAGATAAATGCAACCTATATTAGTTTATTTTATGGAAGTAGATTTTTGCTGAGATAGAGGATTGAAGGAGAAAGCGGTGAATCACATGAATGATTATTACAAAGCTATTTTTGAAGACGGTCCCTATGGTTTTATGATTTGTGATATGATTCAGAAATATCCCGAAAAAACCTTTTTAAAGGTTAAGGAAGTTAATAAAAATTTTTGTGTTTTTTCAGGGCAGGCGGATTCAGAGATTATTGGCAATGATGCGGTGGATATTCTAAGAAAAATAGGATGGAAACCTACGGAATTAGGAGATGTTATCAATCAAATAAATCAAACTGATGAAAGAATCAAGATTCAAAAGTACCACAGGCTTTCGTATAAGTATTATGAAGCAGTTGTGTTTTCTCCCCGGAAAGATTTGTTAGTGATATCTTTTTTAGAAATTCCGGATGACATGCGGCGTATAGAGAAGTATAATGACTTACTGGTTTCCATATGTGATGTCGCCATGGAATTTGATGAAGAATACAGAATTACAGATTTTTGTTCTTTCGATTCGGCACATGCTTCAATTTCGAGAGATAAAGTGATTTATAAAAAAATGGAGGAATTCCTGAGCCCGGAAATATCAAAACAGTATATCAAAGCATTTAAGGAATCCTGCAAAACAAATAACGTGGTTGAAATAGAATATCAGCAGAAAAACCACCCTGAGGGGTACCAATGGCATTGTGCCGAGATCATTGCAAAGAAAGACAATAGCAATAAAACTGTATATTATGCAGCAATATACAGCATAGATAAGGAGAAAAAAGCCGAACTTGAACTTATTAAAAAAACTGAAAGGTTAGAAAGTTTTTTCGAAATTCTTCCGGGTCTGTTTTGCATCGCTGATTTAAAAGGTAAATTCGTAAGGTTTAATAAGGCATGGGAAAGTATGTTGGGTTATAAACAGGAGGAAATGATGAACCTAAATTATTTTGATTTGGTTCATCCGGAGGATCTTAAAGAATTGTATAAAGAATTTGAGGATTGCAGAAGCGGTGAGAGAAAAATGAATCTAATAATTCGATGTAAAAGTAAAAAAGGAGATTATTGTTATATTTCATGGAACTGCCATTTTGAAGGCAGCTATTTTTATGCTGTTGCTGTAAACATTGATGAACTAAAAAAGATTGAAAATAAACTCATCAATCAGAAACGATTTCTGAAAACTTTATTGGATGCAATCCCCGACTGTATTTTTTATAAGGACAAGAATGGCGTTTTTCTTGGTTGCAATCAATCAACCTGCCAGGCAATAGGCAGAAAAGAGGAAGAGATAATCGGAAAAACTGAAGAGGAGCTTCAAGCGCCTTTAGACAGGCGCTGGCAGGAGCAGGAAGTTATAAATTCTCTTGAAACCAAAACTTATGAAGAAACCATATATGACAGAAATGGAGAATATCATTATATTGAAACTATTAAAACCCCTTTTAAAAACCAGGAGGGTGCAGTATCAGGGATCATTGGCATATCAAGGGACATAACAAACCACAAGCTTGCAGAACAAAAAATAAAAGAAAGCAATGAACGATTCAAACAATTGGCAGAACATATTGAAGAAGTGTTTTGGTTGGCTACGGAGGATAAAATATTGTATATCAGTCCGGGATTTGAAAAAATTTGGGAAAGAAGCAGAATAAGCATATATAAGGATAACCGTAATTTTAGAAAATATATTTACTGTAAAGACAAACAAAGAGTATTTGACGCTTTGAAAGGCAAAGAATATAGAGAAAATGGGCACTTTGATGAAAAATACAGGATAGTAAAACCGGATGGTACTTTGCGATGGATTTGGGAGAAAGTATTTCCAATCCGTGATGAGAACGGAAATATTGTCAGAAGAGCGGGCTTGGCAGAGGATATTACAAAAATAAAAGAAGCTGAAGAAGCCATTTCCAGAACAAAAGAAGAGATAATGCAGTTTGAGCTGAAGAAAAAATCGATAGAAATTGAACAATTATCGGAACTGGACAGGCTTCGGACGGATTTCTTTGCCAATCTTTCACATGAACTTCGAACGCCAATTAATCTGATTTTTTCCGCACTTAAAATGGTAGAGCTTCTTAATGAAGATCAAGTCGAGAATAAGCCTGTGCCTTTGGAAAAATATTTAAGAGTGATAAAACAGAACAGCTATAGACTCATGAGATTAATCAATAATCTCATTGATGTAACGCGTCTTGATTCAGGCTTCATGACATTTAATGGCGGAAACTGGGAAATAGTAGGTATAGTTGAAAGTGTTTCTCAGTCGGTAGCAGAATATGCCGCAAGCAAAAAAATCAGCCTTCATTTTGAAACTGAAGTTCCGGAACTGGTTATAAGCTGTGATCCGGATAAGATTGAACGAATTCTCCTCAATTTATTATCCAATGCTATTAAGTTTAATTTAGAGGGAGGCTGGGTGAATATTTCGATTTCAAGAACAGAAAAAGATTTATTTGTTTTTGTAACTGATGATGGTCCGGGTATAGCTAAAGATAAGTTAAGATTGATCTTTGAAAGATTCAAGCAGGTGGATAGTCGATTGTCTAAGGCAGGAGAAGGCAGCGGAATCGGATTATCCTTGGTTAAATCTTTAGTTGAAATGCATGGAGGACATATTTCGGTTGATAGTATATTGGGTAAAGGAACACAGTTTATCATTCAACTCCCAATTAAGACGGATTACACAAACAGTAAAAATTCAGATTTTGAGAACGATGAAAGAGAGGACTCAAGAAGAGAACGAATACGAATGGAATTTTCTGATATTTACGGGTTGAAGTTTTAAAGCAGGACAGAATAGCATCAAAGGTTTTATGCCAGTGAATATGTCGAAAATGCTCAACTAACCAACATTATTGAAAAATTTATAAATATTAACTATGATACATTTAGTTAATGATTTTAATAAATTATTAGGGGGAGAGTTCATGAAAGTCATGTCCAGGGATGGAGAAAAAGTATGGAAGAGGAATTTATCGTCTGAAGTTCAGGAGATTCAAAAGTTTAGGAAAAGCAATCCCTTGAAGATTTTTAAAGAAGAGAATCCCGTTGACTTGAAAAAATATTCTCAGAAATGTGTCTTGTGTCATAGTGAAAAAGATACTGTGTCTTACAAAAAAAGATATATCTGCAGGAGCTGTATAGAACTTATCAAGACAGGTCTATAGAATAAGACTTCCATGGAAATTCCATGGCTCAGGTTGCTGAAAATTCTCTTTGGGAGAGGACATAATCACTTCAAGATATTCTTCGATATCCTTACCGGAGACAGTTTGTAAGCCGTCAAACGATATATTATTTACCCTTTCGATAAAACTCCGGAACTCATTTTTATCTTCGGAGTAATTGCGGACATTTTCCTCAAAAAGCATTTCTGCCATTTCTTTTGTATCATCATATCCTTCATTTGGAGCAGAATCACTAATACTTTGGGTATATTTTTTGTACAAGGATATACTAATAAAGAAATAATTATCTTATGAGGAGGTGATGCCATGTATTCAGATAGAAAACCCAATAGACTTATAAATGAAAATTCTCCTTATTTGCTTCAACATGCCTACAACCCTGTCAACTGGTACAGCTGGTCTGGTGAAGCATTCAATAAGGCAAAGACTGAAAACAAACCGATATTTTTGTCTATTGGGTATTCTTAGGAATACTTAATCTACATGCCATTGGTGCCATGTCATGGAAAGGGAGTCTTTTGAGGACTCGGAAGTTGCTGAAGTGCTCAACAAGTATTTTGTTTGTATAAAGGTGGACAGAGAGGAAAGACCTGATATAGACAGTATTTACATGAAAGCCTGCCAGGTCATGACAGGACGTGGTGGATGGCCGTTAAGTATTTTTATGACACCGGATCAAAAACCCTTTTATACTGCTACTTATATACCTAAAATTAAACGATACGGAATGTTGGGCATTGTGGATATAGCCATCAAGATTAATGGAATTTGGCAGAGTGATCCGAAGAGTGTCATGGAATTTGCTAAAGGTTTGTCGGATTCTATTTCCGGATCCGAAGATGTGGAAAAAGTACCGCTTAAAGAGAATAAAATTCCAAAACGCTGTTTTGATGCTCTTGAATCAGCCTATGATCTAAAATACGGAGGTTTTAGTAAGTCCCCTAAATTCCCATCTCCTCAGAATCTGATGTTTCTCATGAAGTACTTTTCTATCTATAAAGAGGAACGCGCTTTGGAAATGGTCGAAAAAACGCTGGATTCCATGCTCAAGGGAGGAATCTATGATCATATAGGAGGCGGTTTTTCACGGTATTCTACCGATCATAAATGGCTGGTGCCCCATTTTGAAAAGATGTTGTATGATAATGCCTTATTGACCATTTGTTATGCTGAATTCTTCCAAATCAAAAGAAGAGAAGTATATAGGTTTGCGGTATCAGAAATACTGGGATATATTAAAAATAAAATGACTGATAAGAATGGAGGTTTTTTCTCGGCAGAAGATGCAGATTCAGAGGGAATAGAAGGGAAATACTATGTTTGGAGTCCTGAAGAAATAGCAGGTATTTTGGGAGAAGATAAAGGGGTAGTTTTCTGCAAAAACTACGATATCACCTATAAGGGAAATTTTGAAAGTAAAAATATTCCAAATTTAATCCATAACAGTGAATGGGAAAGAGTTTTTGAAAAAAATTCTGAGAATAAACGAAAGCTGCTGAAAATCAGAGATAAAAGAGTACATCCTCATAAAGATGATAAAATACTTGCTTCATGGAATGGCCTCATGATAGCTGCTTTTGCAATATGTGGAAGAGTTTTTAAGAATAATGGGTACTTGAAATCAGGTGAAAACGCTTTTCATTTTATTGAATCCAATTTGATTAATAAGGAAGGACGGCTTTATGCCAGATTTAGAAACGGAGAGAAAAGATATCTCGGGTATCTGGATGATTATTCTTTCATGCTTTGGGCTGCTTTGGAATTGTATGAAACGACAGGATTAAAAAAATATATGGATAGGGCTCAATGGTATGGTAGTGAATTGATTCGGCTGTTTTGGGACAATAAAAACGGAGGACTGTTTTTTAACGGTAATGATTCGGAAAAACTACTGACAAATCCTAAAGAGGCCTATGATAATGCCATTCCTTCCGGTAACTCGATGGCCGCCTATAACTTGATAAGGCTCGGCCGTCTGACAGATGATGAGATAATTGGAAAATATGGTGAAAAAATTATTGAAGCTTTTAGCAAAGGTTTGAATGATATTCCCGAAGCATATGCGTTTATGACTTCTGCGCTTATGTTCAAGGAGGCGCCATTCATAAAGATGGTTATTGCGGGGAAAGGGAAAGATGAGATTTTTCTCAGGGCTAAAGAAAAACTTGCCGGTTCTTTTACACCTTTTATAACAAAACTATATGTAGATACAAGTTTAAAAGAGAAGAAATTTGACGCATACAGACTAAAAGAAGATACAGCATTATATATGTGTAAAAACTTTACCTGCCAAGAACCCATCATCAAGGAAAAAAATATTTTAGAGGAAATAGATAGAATCATATAGAATAATAGTGAAAATTAAAATATGAGATAACTGAAAAATAAAGAAAGATTTTGCCATAAAGCAAAATCTTCTTTGTGTGCGCCTGGATATACCGTATACGCACACTCTCATCTTTAGCCAGTTGATGAATAAGAAAAATTTGATATAATGATGTTAAATATTAACAATACTTAATGTGTATTATGTTGGTAACTTTTAAG
>CAZKKX010000123.1:0-7378 GCA_964553505.1 uncultured Eubacteriales bacterium
TTTAAATTATCTACTGCCAATTTGGATGGGCAAAAAAGTAGATGTGATATCCTGTCAGAGAGAGCTCTATTTATTTCTTCAGGGATACTTTTAGGTTCTTGCCTCACTCCTGCTTCCACATGTGCTATTGGGATATTAAGCTTAGCAGAGACTATTGCCCCTGCAAGTGTTGAATTGGTATCACCATATAATAAAATAACGTCAGGTCTCTCCTTCATCATTATCTTCTCTAGTTCAATCATTATTTTTCCAGTCATCTCTCCATGACTACCTGAACCAATATTCAGATTATATTTTGGTTTGTCCATCGACAAAACTTTAAAGAAAATATCTGACATATTTTCATCATAATGTTGCCCCGTATGAACAAGAATTTCTTCTATTTCACTATATTTATTTAGCTCCTTCTGTAAAATAGCTTCTTTAATTAGTTGAGGTCGGGCACCTACCAGAGTCAATACTTTCATCCTTTGCCTCCTATATATTTTGGTTTAATCAAACTCAAATAAGCTTTTCTTAATATTTTTTATAATAAATAAAATTTCTTCTTCCTTTAAATAAGGATGAATTGGAATACTAAAAATTTTTGAACTAATACTTTCGCTTACCGATAAGTCACAGTATCTTTTCATACTATTTATATATACCCTTTGCATATGCAGCGGAATATTATAATAAATCATTATTGGAATATCCTTTGACTTGAGATGCCTCATAATTTCTTTTCTTTCTAAAGAATCCTTTGCGAGCAATGAATATTGTGCCCAACTTGAGTAAAAACCATCTGGTATAGCAGGTGTAACAAGGTATTCATTCAATTCATCGGTATAATATTTTGCTGCATTATTCCTTTTATTTAGCTCATTATCAAATACTTTTAATTTGGCAAGTAAAACTGCTGCTTGGATATTGTCTAATCTGCTGTTTAATCCTACTCTTACATTTTCATATTTGTTGGTTCCTTGGCCGTGAATTCGAATAGAACGTAATCTGTCAGCCAAGTTATCATCATTGGTAAAAATAGCCCCTCCATCTCCATAACAACCTAATGGCTTGGCCGGAAAGAAGGATGTAGCTGCAGCATGCCCAAAGCTGCAAGCCCTTTTTTCTTTATTTTTTCCTCCGAAGCCTTGTGCGGCATCTTCAAGAACTAACAATCCATATTTTTCTGATATTTTTATTATTTCATCATAATCTGCGGGAAGTCCAAATAAATCCACCGGAATAATTGCTTTTGGATTGAATTTACCCTCTGATTTAACGTTTTTTATTGCTTCTTCTAATTTCTTTACGTCTATATTATAAGTACATGGATCAATATCAATAAAAATGGGTGTTGCACCGGTTAAGCTTACTGCTTCCGCAGTAGCATAAAAGCTAAATGAAGGAACAAAAACAGCATCTCCATGTTTTATATTCCATGCCATAAGAGGCATAAAAAGAGCTTCCGTACCATTAGCACATGTTACACAGTTCTTTACTCCAACATAGTTTGCTAAATCATTCTCTAATTTAAATACTTCTTCTCCCATTATGAATCTACAGTTTTCAACTACATTCATAATGTTTTTATCTATGTCATCCTTCAGGTAGTTATATTGCGCTCTTAAATCTATGAATTGCATTTTTACCTCCATGGAATCTAACAATATATCACAAAACTGTCAAGGTTAACATATTTATCTTGAAATATTGCTTTAAGAATAGTCTTGTTTATTATATCTGTTTTAATCAAGCATTTTGTTGCAGGAACTTTGGAAGTAAATACATAAGACTTTTCATCATATGCTTGTCCTATTACAGGTGATTCAACATACTTTGTTGCCAATACTAAATCAAGTAAATAATTCTCACCATATTTGTTATCAGAATTAAAATAAGATATATAATCAAAATTTCTCAGATCTTCTATAATTCTATCAGTTTTCGAAATATCATATAGTTCAAATTCTTTATAGGTTTGATTGTGAATATCTTGGAATTTATTATCGTTTGTTAATAACATTACTCTTTGTGATATCTTATCTTCTACATTTAATCCTATTGCGTTAAACATATCTATTGTTCTTTTTTCATAGGTATGATTTACCAAAACTTGCCTAACGCCCTTTTGTAAAATATCACGGCACAATTCATCATTTTTATAAATTTTATCTAAAAGAGAGCAATAGTCCTCTTTAGTATTACCCATAAATACTACTTCCGGCAATAAGTTCTCTATTCCTTGAGAATAGTTACTTAATACAATAGTATTGCATAGGATTAATTCAAAAACCCGTCGTGAAAACATGGTAGGTGAATCAGATATTGTATTGACATTTAAAGAAATTTTATATCCTTTATAGGCTTTTTCTATTTCATAATATTCAAGTGTGCCTTTGATATTTTCTTGAAATTTAATTGGAAATTTATAGTTTTCATCTTCTAAGTAATAATTTCTATCAAATATATCCAAACCATATTTATTGGATGCTTCTAACATTTCAACAAGCTGCCTGCCCCGTTCTTGATATTTGTTCTGATAAAAGCTTCCTGCAAAAACAATTCGATGATTTCGATTAACCGTTTGAATTGGATTATGTATTTTTGGCTGGGCTGCAAAAGGCATCGTGTATATACGATTATGTTTTAATTCATTCTGATATTTTGGTATACTATTTTCATCAGTTGTAAAAACATAATCAAATAGTTTAGCTGTATTTAAGAAATGTTGAAAATGGACAGGATCCTCTTTGCTCCAAAAAATTGCAGGTATGTTTAATGTTTTGCAGTGATTGGTTAAGTCTAACATTCTCTCATACTCATTGGCCACTTTCCAATCCATATTACTGCCTCGCCATGCGGATTCAACAAATAAGAAATCTGGTTTCAGCTCATCAATTTGATTTATATAATTATTTATTTTTATTGGATGTAAATCCATTTCATATTTAAATGCATCGTAACTAAATTCATCCAATATACACGCAATCTTATAATTTTTTATACTTCTTTTCTCTAAATGAGAAAAGGAGTAGTGTTTTGGAGCTATTATATTTAATTCTCTTCTCCGGTTATCAACAGCTTTTCTTAATATTTTAACTAAAGGATTTATTCTCTTGAAAATAAACCTGAATCTATTAGAAAACTTAATGGCTAATGAGTTTTCATATTTGTTTACTTTGATTTTTAAAATCCTAATTTCCTTTAGCAACTCTTTCTTTTCATTCTTCAGCTTTATATTTTCATTTTCAAGCCGAGAAAGATAATTTGAAGCATTGTTTTTTTTCATCTGACCAACCTAACTTATTAATAATAACTATTTTACAATATTCCAACACAATCATATATAGTCTTGCTTCTAAGCAACTCAGTATTATCTACAAATTCTTTATGTGCTGATGTCAGTATTAAAAAATCAGCTTTATCTACAATCTCTTTAATTGAACAGTTTTTTGTGCCCATCACTGTCGCTTCTTTTATATTTGGCTCGCAGGCAATAACATTATAGCCGCGGTCTATGAATTCCTGTACTATTTCTAATGAAGGACTTTCTCTTAAATCATCAATATTCGGTTTATAGGCAAGACCCAATACCCCTACAATCTTCTTTTTGTCTTGTTTTAGTATTTTTTCAACTTTATTTACAATCCACTGAGGCTTATGGTCATTCATCAATCTGCTGTTCTTTATTATTGTTGAAATATTAGGAGCTTTTTCTACTATAAACCATGGATCAACTGCCAGGCAGTGTCCTCCGACCCCTGCCCCGGGATTCAATATATTGACCCTGGGGTGCTTATTAGCTAAATTGATGAGTTCAAAAACATCTATACCAAGTTCATCTGAGATGATGGACAATTCGTTGGCAAAAGCGATGTTGACATCACGGTAAGTGTTTTCTACAAGTTTGCACATTTCCGCAGTTCTGTCGTCAGTTGTATAAATATTACCTGATTTTACAATGGTCCCATATACTTTTTTTGCCAATTCTCTTCCTTTTTCCGTTTCAGAACCTATGATTCTATCATTATGCTCCAATTCGTATAATATCTTGCCAGGCAAAACTCTTTCCGGACAGTGCGCTGTAAAGAAATCCGCTCGCTTTAATCCGCTTTCTTCTTCTAAAATATTTGTCATCATTCTGGTTGTGTCCGGGGGAACTGTTGATTCTAAAATTACCAGGTCTCCTTTTTTTAACACCTGACCAATTTCTTTAGAAGCTACTTTTACATGAGATAAATCTGCAATTTTTCCCTTTCTTTCTTTTTTAAAAGGTGTTGGGACTGAAATAATATATACATCGCTTTTTATTATATTATAAGTAGGCTTCAATTTGCCAATGTTTAATACTTCTTCAAAGTCATCTTGCAAATCTGGCTCTACAATATGTATTTGCCCTGATTTCAATGTGTCTATTACCTGCCTATTCACATCATAGCCGTAAACTTGAATTCCTGATCTTGCAAATAGAATTGCAGTAGGCAAGCCTACATATCCCATACCGAGAATGGATATCGTTTTATTCATTCTATTTTACCTCTACGTCATTGATTTAAATATTTTTTCTAATTTTGGTATGTTTTCATTCCAAGTGTATTTCTTATGTTTTTTTATGTTTTGCGTTCTCTTTTCTAATAATGATGCATTTGTTAATATATCCTTTAATAATTCTTTTATTTTTTCTACAGAATAAGGATCAACGGTAAATCCAATATTATTTTTCTCTATATATTCTCCTGATTTTGTATTAATTGAAAACACTCCAAGTTTTTCAAATAATAAGGATTCGAAAAATTTGTTTGAAATGGAGAATTGAACATTCTTGTTTATATAAGGATAAGCTGCCCATATCAAATCCGACATATGATAAAACTTATATATATCAGGATAATTATATATCCCATAGAATTCTACATTTTTTATTTTATTCCTTTGACAATACTCATCCAACTTATTATTCTCTTTTCCTGCTCCAAAAAATTTTACGTCCATATCCATTTCTTTTGCTGCATCACAGAGATTTTTTGCTGTTTCATAGTAGCTCACGCCTCCAATGAAGCTAAGGGTAAATCTTTCTTTTTTATTATTATATACTTTTAAAATAGACTTTTCCGGATAGTTTTCAATAATATATGTTTTAAATAAATACTTTTTATATAATTCTTCATAAAACCTTGAAGACAGCAGAATGCAGTCAGCTTTTTTAAGTGCTTTTCTTTCAAAATATTTATATATTGTGTCTTTGAGGATATTATCTGTTAAAGGCATATCATTTATATCATAGATTAAATGATATCCATACTTGTCTTTATGCTTTGATGCAAGAAATGCCATGTCCCAGAATCTTGCTATTACAATGTGTGGTTTGTATATTTTAACAAAGTCTAAATAAGCTTTTTCAAAATATCTTATCTCTTTTAACTTTAATAAATTATTGTTATAACCAATATTTGTTGAAAAAACAATATCCTCTTCGCTCGACTCCCCAATATTATTTCTATCCCATGCAAAATACTTGACTTGAGTAGTTTTTTCAAATCCAAGAAAAGTATTTCCTATTTTTCTCAGCCTTGGATGAATAGGGTAACTATTTGTAATACAGAGTATTTTAATCATAATATAATACCTAATTTTATAACTGTTTTATTATTTACAAAACATTAAAAGGCTCCTTGTATCATTATCAAGAGCCTTTACATATGATACTAAATTAAAAATTTAATTACTACTCTAAATTCTTAATGTCTTTTTAAGCCTTCTAAATACTATCGTTTCTAATTCGATATAATTATATCGAATTATTCATTTATTTACAAGGAAAAAGACTTCTTTTGGATACTTCTGAATAGCTTTATATATTTGTAATGTCAAATGATGTGCTTTTTCTCATACTTTTAACTTTCGAAAATTATTATCCATCTCCCCAATCCCCTTCTTATATAAAACTGTCACCTGTTCCCTGTGACCTATCCCTTATTAAGTATTCTTGTAGTGCTTCTTGCCAACTCCTGGATTCGTGGTCGAATTCCAGTTTTGCCATGTAGTTGTTGAGGATTGAGTATTGGGGGCGGGGAGCAGGGGCATTGAATTCTTCTGTTGAGATGGGATGGACCGTCATATCTTTATTTGTAATTTTGAATATCTCTTTTGCAAATTCATACCATGTACAGCTGCCGCTGTTGGAAAAATGGTAAATGCCGTATTTTTCTGTGGTAATGATTTTTGAAATGAAATCCACCAAATCTTCCGAAAAGGTAGGTGAACCCTTCTGATCGTTTACTACTTTTATTTCTTCTCTGCTCTCAGACAGGGTCAGCATGGTTTTTACAAAATTTTTACCGTATTTGCCGTAGAGCCATGAAGTGCGAATAATAAAGTATTGGGTACAGTGGTTTTTTACGTATTCTTCTCCGGCAAATTTAGTAATAGCATATTTACTTATTGGATTCGGCCGATCAAACTCGTAATAGCCATCGGGATTCTTGCCGTCAAAAACGTAATCAGTTGATATGTGAATCAGTTTAAATCCATATTTATAAGCAGCTATTGCCAGATTTCTGGGGCCGATGGCATTGACTAAAAAGGCATTATCAAAGTCTGTCTCACATTTGTCTACGTCGGTATAGGCAGCCGCATTTATTACCGCATCAAAAGAATTGTTCTTGAAATATTCAAGTACCTCTTTATTATCTGTAATATCCAGTTCTTTTCTTGTTGCACCAATTATTTCGTGTTTCTCTTTGTGTTCTAATCTCCCCAGACAACGGATCAGATTGGTACCGAGTTGTCCGGTGGAACCAGTGACTAATATTTTCATAATTCACTCCGTTCTTATGAAAATAGAGGTTAGAGGTTGGAGGTTAGTGATTAGTGAAGGTAGAATTTTGTATATACAAAATCCCCATCATCTATTCATCGTTTTCTCGTCTCTATTCTTTAATGTTTTTATAGTTGCATTCAAAATTTTCATTAAAAACCCTCCGGGTTTTTAGTTTATAGTTAATGGATTATAGATTATGGATTATTTTCAAAACATAGTCTACAGATTACAGATTACGGATTATAGATTTAATCATATTTATTTGCTTAGCATTACTGAATCTCTCATTGCTCCTATTGCTGGATATATGAGTTTCTTAGCTTTGATAACATTTTTGTTAGAGCTAATATTTCATCCCTTGCATTTTTATAATCAACTTCTTCAATATAATCTAAATCAAAACTTATATCTACTTGACATGCGACTTCCATTAAAGAGCCGTAAGCAATTTCAATAAAATGGGCTTTCTCTTTAAAGCCTCTCCTTCCGTTGCCTTCTGCAATATTAGAAGGGATTGAAACGGCAGCTCATTTACTTGAGTACATTTTATCATAATACTCCAAATAGTCTTTGTTG
>CAZKKX010000124.1:0-7325 GCA_964553505.1 uncultured Eubacteriales bacterium
ATGCACATTTGCTTATAGAAGAAAATGACAAAGAAGTATCTGAAATAATGAAGAAGCTCAATGTAACCTATGCCATGTACTATAACAAAAAACATAAAAGTACCGGACATGTATTTCAGGTTAGATATAAGAGTGAGAGTATAGCAGATGATGCGTATCTTCTTACAGTGATGAGATATATTCACCAAAACCCAATTAAAGCAGGAATAATAAAGGATTATAAATGGAGCAGCTATAACGAATACATAGGAAAGCTTAAAAACAGAATAACGGACATTGATCTATTAGAATGCTTTCAAAAAACAAAAAAAAGCAATAAAAGAGTTCATTGAGTTTCATGAAGAAATCGAGGACGAGACCTATCTTGAAGACAAGGAAGAAGAAAAAGAAAATGAAGAAAAGAATGCCTGGGTCCTTATTCAAGATAAGATCAGTGAATCAGGAGCAGTTAATAAAACAGAGCTTGCAGAATTGCTTCTAAAGAATACCAAATTATCATACAGAAAGATAGCTGAGATGTTGGAGATCAACAGAGGGGTAGTGCAAAGGATAGGAAAAGTGAGAAAAAGATTATAAATATGCTGAGCATAGAGCTCAGCTATTTTTTTAGGCAAATCCAAATTATAGGAATAATGGTATAATTAAAGGAGAGTAAAATAAAAGGTGAATCGTGTCAAAAAGAACCGTCCCTTACGACACACGACACACAAGAACCGTCCTTTATGGCACGGGATTGCAATCTTTTTTATAGAAAAAAGGGGGGCTCTCCATAGAATTATTAAATTCTATTTTGAGACACCCCCTTCTTTCTTCAGAATTGTTTAATTATTTATTTAGCTTTTTTCTTCGCATTTTGACACGGTTTCTTCCTCTGTGCGCTTACATCCACATCTGTCCTTGGATGCTTCATCTACTTGATCCGGGAATAGTTGTGGGAAGGTGGAGCAAATAGGTGAAACCTGAGGACTTAATTGTACAAAGCCTGTCGATAATACGCAAAGCTGTACAGGAACAACAATTTTCTTTTCACATGTAACGCAAAGCGCAATGATTAGATTGGCAGTGACAAACCCGGATTCCTGATCTACTATCAGGTCTCTCGTTGAGCTATTGGTTGCGAGCCGTACTTCGCAATTAATATTACAGAATTCTGCAAATCTTGGAAGAAAGGCTGTGTTGATAGTAGAAGGAATACAAATTTCAAAAAAGTTTGTTAAAAGTAGCGGGGTTGTTGTTGCAATAGGTACCATTGCTCTTAAAGTTAATACACTTTCACAATCACATCTGTCAACGATTACTACATCAATTTCAATAATGACATTTCCGGTTATTTGAATATTTTGGGTACCGAAAACAGAAGTACCTTGATTATTTTCGTCACAATCTGATGTGTCGGCATATATGATGGATTCTGATTCAGTTCCATCAGGACCGACAACCCTTATCGGAGTATTATCTCTTTCCACGAATGAAGCACCGGAAATGGTTGTTTCTGTATCTACAGTAAGGTTTTTAGGATCATCAATATTTTCCGGATTAAAGAATTTTCTACATCGTATGCCCAAGACTTTTTTAATTCTATGTCCTCTGGGAATTGCAGGTCTGAAACACTGTCCGGAAACGGTTTTTAAGCCTTGAAGATTGAAAAGTACTGCGTCATAGACTTTTTGGACAAAAATAGGTTCCGATACAACTTTCTTCAAATTTCCGTCAAATTTGCAAATATTGTTGGCAGTACAGCAATTTGTTGTAATATCGGGTGATATATTGCCGCCGAAGCAACTCATAAATTAACCTCCTTTACTATGTGTTGTATAGATATTCTCATTGGTAGTATATTCTTAAAGAAAAATATGTGTTACATTAATCAACACTTTGGAATATATCCATGTAAAACAAATATTTATATATTAAGCGGGGAATAAATGTGTTGTTATTTTTTCTTTGAATTCCTCACTAAAAGGAGAATGTGGGTGGTATTATGGGGTTTATTAATATTCAAAGTGTTTTAATTTATGACAGTACAAACAACATACATCATTTTTATTTGGAGGATACAAATATTTCTTATGTTAAAGCGGATGTGACAACAAAAAAGGTACAATCTAAAGTACTTGAAAGAAACGTTAAAGAATTTGATGCGTTTATTGATGAAAAAGATATGATCATTTTAATGGGTATAACTTATGACCAAAAATTAGTTTATTTCAAGATATCTAATGATAAAATCATCAGTTCAGTTATCAGTGACAAATTAAATCCTGAGTTAAACGATATTCATATTTTCGGGGACGGAGAATACATAAATGTTATGTATTCCATACCAGTTGAAGATATCGATAATAGCCGCAGGATTCTTCAAAGCAGATACAATGGAGATGATTGGGACAATAATGAAGTCAGTGAATTTACACAGGGAGATAGTATGCAAAATGAAATGAAAATAATTATTGAGGAGGATGGAAAATATTTAGGGTTTGTAGAATATGAAGATAAAAAAAGTTGTTTGAGCGTGAGAGGACATGATGGGGTTTCGTGGAGTAAAGACATACTAAAAATACAAAAAGACGAAGAGATATATTGGTATGATTTTAATATATATAAAAACTTTATTGAAATTGTATATACAAATAGAATTGATGGTCAGTTTGTCATCAGATATGAGCTTTACGATATAGGGAATAGAAAGCTCATCGAAAAGCATGATTTGTCCAGCTTCTCCAATTGCATGCACCCGGTGTTTGTGTCCTATAAAGGTGTTCAGTGGGTCGTGTGGATTGAAATGGATGGAATATTTAGCTGTCGGTTGTTGAATGACAGGAAGGTAATAGAAGGCCCTTATAAATGGAAAAACAGTAAAAAATCGAATTTTATGAAATGCAGATTTTCTTATAATAATAGAATGATTGAAAGAGAATTAGGCTTAAAATGCAATTGTGTTTACGCCCTCTTCCCGGAATATTCTTTATTGGGAATTGGGAATTTGAAAGGTAATGCGGAATATGTATCGATTCGGAAAAAAAAAGATAAGATAGGAGAGGATAAAATGGAACATAAAAAAGAAGAAATCATAAAAGATGGAAGGGTTGAAAGTAAAAAGGTAGTTGAAGAAGAGGGAATAAGTATCCAAGATAAAATAAATTATTTGGAGAAAAGAATTGATAATATCGAGAATTACCTAAAAAGGCGAAGTCGTAATAGTTTGTTTGGAAAAAATAAACAAAAATGATAGAGTTTGAAGGGCTGCCTAAGATTTCAGGCAGCCCAATTATTGTTTGTAAAAATAAAAACATAAGGATATAATAATAATAATCATTTCCTTAATTAATATAAGGAGAATTATTCATGAAACCATACTTTGTTTTTTTATTGTTACGAAGAATAGGAGCAATTCGATACTTGATGAAAGATTCAAGTGTTCCGTTTTCCCAAAAAGCCCTGATTGTATTTGGTATTATTTATCTTATTAGCCCTATTGATTTGATACCTTTTCCCGTATTAGGGTTTGGAATTATTGATGATTTGGCGCTATGGGTATTCATACTTTCTTATTTGAAGGATCAATTGGACAAGTACGATACTAATGAGGGAAAAAAGAACAGCAGTAAAAAATATAAAGGGAAAAAAATTATCGATTCAGTTGAATATGAAATAAAAAAGGATGATCATGAAAATAGAAAGGATGAAGACTAATGAATGAAGTTGTTGGAGAAGTAATGATTTCTCAAAAAGAACTTGAAGAAAAAATTGCAGAGCTTGGAAAAAGAATTACGCAGGACTATGAAGGAAAGGAAATATTGATGATCGGAGTCCTTAAAGGGGCATTTATTTTTTTGAGTGATTTAGTTAAAAGAATCGATAATAATCAGCTAAACATTGATTTCATGGCCGTTTCAAGTTATGGAGCATCAACAAAAAGTACCGGTGTGGTGCGTATTATTAAAGATTTGGATACAAGTATTGAGAGAAAAAATGTTTTGATTGTCGAGGATATCATTGATACAGGTCTGACGCTTCATTATCTCTATGACAATCTGAAATCCAGAAACCCAGAATCTCTGAAAATATGTACTCTGTTGGACAAGCCGGAAAGAAGAGAAATAGATATTTCGGCAGATTATGTAGGTTTTCAAGTGCCTAATAGATTTATTGTAGGTTATGGACTGGATTATGAGGAAAGATACAGAAATCTTCCATACATTACTTGTCTTAAATAAACTAAGTGAACATATTGTCGTATACATCAGGCGTAAATGGAAAATACTAAGTAACAAGACTTTAAGACAGGAGGCAAGTATTGTGACAAACACTAATTCTGATTATAACCGGAAGAAAACTAATTATCCGAATATTGGAAATACCAGTAAGAATGTAAATGCTGATCCCTACAAAGATGTTGGTTTAAGCGAATCAAATGTAAATTTTGACATCAATCCCAGAGAAACAAAATCCTATAAAAGCGATAATTTTGATGAAATCAAAAAACGGTTTCAGAAAGCGGATATCGATGAAAAAATTGAAATCTATACGACAACCAGCGGGTTATCAGTGGAGCAGTTTAAGGAGTTATTAAGGCTATTTCCACTTCAGTATCTGGATAAACTTGAAAGAGCAATGGAAGAATAAGAAAGCACTTTTTATACAATTTCAAAGCAGGGTAAAGCTCTGCTTCTTTTTTAAAAAAAAGTTTCCGATAGAGTAAAAATTAAAAAAGGTCGGAATTAATTGAAAATTTGTCTTTATACAGATATAATAGTAGCCGTGATAATAATAAAAGGAGTGATTCTAATGGCAAATTTTAAAGTACCGGTAGGTCTGTCAAACAGACACATTCATTTAAAGCAAGACGATATTGACATATTATTTGGAAAAGGATATACGTTAAAAAAATATAAGGACTTAGGGCAGCCCGGACAATATGCTTGTGAAGAAAAAGTGGATATAGTAGGACCAAAGGGAATGCTGAAAGGCGTACGAGTCTTAGGTCCTGCAAGACCCGAAACTCAAATTGAGATATCTATGACAGATGCCAGAGTTTTAGGACTTTCGGCCCCTGTAAGAGATTCCGGAGATTTAGCGGACTCACCCGGTGCAAAGATAATAGGATCTAAAGGAGAAGTGGACCTTGAAAAAGGCGTTATAGTGGCGGCAAGACATATTCATATGCATACATCAGATGCAGAAAAAGCCGGATTAAAGGATAAAGACGAGGTCAATGTGAAAGTTGACGGCAAGCGGGGCGTTATTTTCAATAATGTTTTGGTAAGAGTAAGTGAGAAATATGCACTGGAAATGCATGTGGATCTGGATGAAGGAAATGCAGCTCAAATGGCCAATGGAGAGTCTGTAGAAATTTTGAAGCAGGTAAAATGATGAAAAATCTTGAGAAGTATTTTGATCATACCCTTCTGAAGCCGGATGTAACAATAGATCAAATTAGAAAAATATGTAAGGAAGCAAAAGAATATGGCTTCTATACGGTTTGTGTCAACTCTTGCCATGTTTCATATGCTTGCAGTCAGCTTAAAGGAACGGATGTAAAGGTCACTTCCGTCGTAGGATTTCCTTTAGGGGCATGTAATTCCGAAACCAAAGCATTTGAAGCAGAAAGAGCAGTATATAATGGTGCGGATGAAATAGATATGGTAATCAATATCGGGGCGCTTAAAGACGGAAATGAAGCATTTGTGGAAAAAGATATTCGGAGGGTTGTAGAGGCTTGCCGGGGACAAGCTGTCATAAAAGTTATAATTGAAACTTGTTTATTGACGAGGGAAGAGATTATTAAGGCCTGTGTTCTTGCTGAAAAAGCCGGCGCTCAATTTGTAAAGACTTCTACCGGATTTTCCGGAGAAGGAGCTCTGGTATCCAATGTGCAGCTTATGAAAGAAACGGTAGGAGATAATCTTAAAGTGAAAGCTTCCGGCGGCATTCGAAATTTAAAAACAGCAATGCAAATGATTGAGGCAGGCGCAGACCGCATAGGTGCAAGTGCTTCCGTATTCATTATGGAAGAACTGAAAAAGAACAACAAATAACATATTACAGGTGAAAAATCGATGTTAGGAATTATTGTCTTAGGGGCAATAATTCCTTTCGTTAAATATTAGCGATACACTGCAAATTTAACTTTTGCACTTAAAAGCATCATAGTGGATGTCCATGGAGACGTTTAATATATTCAGTCAATTAGTCTTTCTGATGCGAGAGCTAAGGAACTGTCAAATTATTAAGGGGGCGATAATATGAATGAAGAACTGTGTATTGAAGCAAGAAACATGGCAGGGCAGTATTTTAAAGAAGGATATAATTGTGCCGAATCAATTTTTCTTGCATTTAAAGAATATGTTGATGCAGACGATGCAACACTTAGACTGTTTACGGCATTTGGCGGAGGACATGGCAGGGCAGGTTGCACATGCGGAGCTTTGATGGGAGCAATCAGTATTATAAGTTTATTAACAGGAAGAACATCTACCAATGATGAGGATAAAGAAAACTGTTACAGCTATTCCAAGGAGTTTCATAATTTATTTGTAGAACAGTTTAAGACAAGCTGCTGCAGAGCATTGAAAGCCCATGATTTTGATACCAAAGAACATGCGGTCAATTGTTTGAAGATTACCGGAAAGACGGGGCAGATGTTGATGGCTTATTTGTTGGAAAAAGAATTGCTTAACCAATAGAGTGAAGAGAAAGTAGTATATTAGGGGTGAACCTATCATTTTATATGGTCTAAGGGGAATTATAAAAAAATGAAGGTGCGATTATGAAGGATATGAAGTATGAGGATATGGACTTTAATAAAGTAGAAGTAAAAGAATTGAACCAAAAGGACAAAGAATTTATTAATTGCCGGTTTTATCATAGCGATTTTTCAGAGGTGAATTTTTCGGACTCTTTTTTTGAGGATAGTTGTTTTTCGGAATGTAAATTATCATTAGCAAAGTTTATAGATTCCAAACTTAGAAATGTTCAGTTTCAAAACTGTAAAATAGTTGGAATTGATTTTTCCAAATGTGATTCTTTCATTATAGATATTGGATTTGAAGATTGTTTGCTGCAAAGCTGCAATTTTTCCGACTTAAACTTAGCTAAAGGCTTATTTAGAAAATGTGAAGTCATAGGGTGTGATTTCTGGGCGGCCAAGCTTACAGAAAGTGATTTCACGTATTCTAACTTAAAGGGTACTATTTTTGAGAAATGTGATTTATCCAAAGCAAATTTTTCCTTTGCAAAAGAATATAGACTAAGCCCCTCAAATAATAAACTTAAAAGAGCAATTTTCACACTTCCCGAAGCCGCAGCACTCCTTTCAGATTATG
>CAZKKX010000125.1:0-7310 GCA_964553505.1 uncultured Eubacteriales bacterium
ATAGTAATTTGTCTGTCACTTCAAAAAATAATCTGACAGGGGCACACCCTGTCATAATTTCTTTATCTATTGTTCTTTATTTCTATTTGCTATCAACATACTCTTTATTTCTTTCAAAACCGAAAGGATTTTATTTAATGTGTATTGAATAGAAACCAGAATAATAAAAAGAATAATTACGGCTACGAAAATAAAGTTTTGGTCAATATTTATCATTCAACCACCACTTTCTTATATTTTTCAATCTCTTCATACACTTTATCCCATGTTTCTACTCTCTTAATTTGATCGTTTAGTGTGTCTCTATTGTATTCACAGTCAATTAGCAGAACAAAGATTCCTGCTTCTGAAAGCTGTAAAGCATTTTCATATCTGTCTTCAATGAAAATATCACAGTCTAACTCCTGAGCCTTTGAAAGTTTGTCGTGACTTCCCAAGAAAAAAATATGGTTTTTGGGAATCCCGTGGCTTTTAAACCATCGCTCAGTTACTTTTTCCATTCTGGGTGGTCTGGCAGTAACAAAAAAAACATTGTGCTCTCGAGAAAGTCTCTGTAGATAAGTATCGGAATGTTCTCTTATTATAGCGTTTTGATGCATCTCCTCACCATATTTTTCATAATAATCCATAAAATCTTCTCTGGACATCTTATCTAACTCATTTGATTGACAGTTATGCTCGACGTGAAACTTTATAGGCTTATTATCAATTCCTTCTATTTTAAAAAAAGGTTCTGTAATTGTACCATCTATGTCTACACATATATTTAACTTTTCCATAAAAATACTCACCTTTAAAAAATAAAAAGCTGCATTGGCAGCTTTATATTATTTTTCCTCAGTAGAAACTTCTTTTCCATCATAATGATTGCAACTTGGACATATGTGATGAGGAAGTTTAAGTTCATGACATTGCGGACATTTGACCAAACCAGGCGGGGTCATTTTAATGTTTGCCGATCTTCTTTTGTCTCTTCTTGCTTTGGAAATTTTTCTTTTTGGTACTGCCATACAAACACCTCCTTAATCCTGCTTTAACAGCTCCCTTAGCTTTATTAAGCGTATATCTATGTCTTCTTTTTCACAACTGCATTCAGAGTTGTTAAGGTTTGTGCCGCATTGAGAACATAAACCCTTACATTCATTATCACATAAAAACTTCATGGGAAGCTTAAGAATAAGTAACTTCTCCATAAAGCCTTCCAACTCAAGAAGGTTATCGTCCAAATCAGCAATAATATCATTGGACTCTTCTTGGGTTTCTCCGAAAACTATCTCATCAAAACTAAAAGAAATATCCGTGGAAAACTCTTCAAGACATCTGCAACATTCGGTTTGAATGACTGTATCAAAAGAGCCGGAAAAAAGAATGCTTTGGTCCGCTCTATATAAATGTCCTTTTACAGTTATGGGTTTTATTAGCCGTATTTCTTCATCCCCGCGATAAATGCTATTGATATTGACATTTTCATCAACATAAATTTTATCACACTTTTTAGAAATAAGGTCTGAAATATCAATTTTCATTTCAGCGTACACCTCAGTTGCTCTAAAGCTAACAGATTTATTATACAAATGCCTCAGGCTATTGTCAAGAAATATTTACTAAAGGGTCGAAACAATTTCAGCTGTATCTTTTGCAATCATCAGTTCTTCATTTGTTGGTACCACAAGAACTTTGATTCTGGAGTCATCTGTACTTATTATCGAATCCTTACCTCTTATATTATTCTTATCATTGTCGATTTTTATTCCGAGAAAGTCCATATCTTTGCAAATACTTTCTCTCATTGTAATTCCGTTTTCACCAATTCCTGCTGTAAATATTACAGCATCAACGCCATTCATCTCTGCTATATAAGCGCCTATATATTTTTTTACTTTCAGCGCAAATATATCCAGTGCAAGACGCGCTCTTTTATCTCCTTTATTGGCGGATTGTTCAATATCCCTAAAATCACTACTTACACCCGAAATGCCTAAAACGCCGGATTTCTTTTGCAGCATATTGTCTGTACTGGAAATATCCATATCTTCTTTTTCCATAATATATTTTATAATAGCAGGATCAATATCGCCGCTTCTTGTTCCCATCGTCAGACCTTCTAAAGGTGTAAAACCCATGGTTGTATCTACCGACTTGCCCTTATTAACTGCAGCAATACTGGATCCGTTTCCAAGATGACATGATATCAACCTAATATCTTCAATCTTTTTCCCTAATAAATCTGCAGCCCTTTGAGATACGTATCGGTGGCTTGTACCATGAAAACCATACCTTCGGACTTTATATTTTTCGTAATACTCATATGGTAATGAATACAGATAAGACACTGGGGGCATAGTTTGATGGTACGCAGTATCAAACACACCCACCATAGGCGTATTCGGCATTAGCTGTTGGCATGCTTTTATCCCCATGATGTTAGGAGGATTATGTAAAGGTGCTAAATCAATACACTCCTCAAGTGCATTAATAACATCTTCCGTGATAAGTACCGACCCGCTGTATTTTTCACCTGCATGAACAACACGGTGACCAACAGCTGAAATCTCACTCATATCTTTAATAACACCATTAGTTTCGTCAACTAACACCTGTAAAACCAGTCCAATTGCATCTTTATGATTTTTCATCGGTTTTTCAATTGAAACTTTTTCAGCGCCTGTTTTTTCATGTTTTAAAACAGAACCCTCAATACCAATTCTTTCAACAAGTCCTTTTGCCAAAAGACTCCCATCGGCCATATCAAGTATTTGATATTTTAATGAAGAGCTTCCGCAGTTTACTACCAATACTTTCATCTTTTTCCTCCCTAATTGGTTGATTTTTTATTAAAAAATAGACCTTGACGGGGTCGTCATTTCATGAATAACTGGTATTAAAAGATATTCATCTCCCCGGTAACTTGAACTACTTATTTAATTATAAATTATTGAAGTGTTTTTTCAAGTCTTACCGGCATATTTCATCGAATATCTTGTACATTTTTATTGAAATCATGTATCATATTTGTAAGATTAGTTAATTAAAAATTAACCTAAACCTTAATTCACATAGTCTGGAGATATTATATGAAAGTTTTAGGTATTATTGCGGAATATAATCCTTTCCATAATGGACATCTATATCATTTAAATAAATCTGTTGAAATATCGAAAGCTGATTTTACTGTTTGCGTCATGAGCGGGAATTTTCTTCAAAGAGGCGAACCTGCTTTATTCGATAAATGGATACGCGCTGAAACTGCTGTGAAAAATGGAATCGATTTGGTAATAGAGCTCCCTTTTATATTTTCAAGCAGCAGTGCAGAGTATTTTGCCAAAGGTGCCATTAATATTTTGGACAGGTTGGGATGTATCACCCATATTTCTTTTGGAAATGAAAAAGGGGAAATTGACGATTTATATAGTATCGCTGAAATACTTTCTTATGAACCGGACAGCTTTAAATACCATTTGAAAAACAACCTTAAAAAAGGATATTCTTTCCCTTATTCAAGAGAAATCAGTTTAAATGAAGTAACCGAAGGCTTAGATATTCAGAATGTTTTAAGTACGCCCAACAACATACTTGCCACTGAATATCTGAAATGGCTCATACGTATAGGAAGCGGGATAGAACCCATAGCAATCAAAAGATACTCCGCCGACTACCATGATTTAAGCATCAAGAATAGTATTTGCAGTGCAACGGCTATAAGAGAATTATTAATTAAAAATAAAAAAGAATATGATATATTACAAAATGTCGTACCATCACCGACTTATGAAACTATAACAAATTACGCTAAGAAAGGTATTTCCCCTCTGTTTAAGGCTGATTTATGGCATTTGATTCAGTATAAACTTATGACTACTCCCTCCGAAGAGCTTGGTGAGGTTTTTTCTGCTTCCGAGGGTATTGAAAACCGATTATTAAATCAAATATACAATCATAAAACATTGGATGATCTAATTTCTCATGTTAAGACAAAACGGTATCCCCTTACAAATGTCCAACGCTTATTGATTCATACTCTAATAGGTTTATCAAAAAAAGATATGCGTTCATTTGAGGAAAATGATAATTTGTACGCAAGAATTCTAGGCTTCTCTTGTAAAGGAACTCAACTTCTTCGTAACATAAAAGAATCCGACTCAACAACCCTTCCTGTCATTACAAATATTAATAAAGAAGTTAGTCCGGATTCCCCTTTCTATTCTTTATTAGAATATGATGTTATTTCCTCCGATGTTTATCACCTTGCTTCCGGAAAATACAATATGTATAATGAATCCGATCATGTCAGAAAACCATATATACATAAGGAATAGGTGATAGGTAATATAAATTTTAAAGGGCAATTCTTATTTTATTGCTCCTTGAATATAATTATCATATGAAAAATGATAAAAAATCTTATATCAATTACATACTGGCACTTTCTCTTTCTCTTACAGCAGGAATCCTGATGATTATTCTTCCCGGAGAGGTTCTTTCTGCCACAAAATATGGTATTGATCTTTGGTTAAATAACGTCTTGCCTGCATTGTTGCCTTTTTTTATTTGTGCTAAAATCATGACGAGGCTTGGCGTTTCAAAACTAATCGGCAGACTTCTGGAGCCTGTTATGCGCCCGATATTTCGTGTGCCGGGAGAAGCTTCTTTTGTATTTGCGGTAAGTATCACTTCCGGCTATCCTATTGGAACAAAACTGATTTCAGAAATGCGTCGGCAAAAAATTATTACAAAAAATGAAGCCGAAAGAATGCTTTCGTTTTGCAGCACTTCCGGACCTCTATTTATTTTAGGAGCCGTTGGTGTAGGCATGTTTGGCAATACATCCCTTGGTTGGAGTATTCTAATTTCTCATTTCTTGGGAGCTATCCTAAACGGCTTGTTGTTCAGATTTTATGGAAAACCCGGACATTCCCATCCGAAAAGAAAAAGCTTTACTATGGTTTTTAAAGAAGCTAAAGAGGAGAGTAGAGGCAGTCAGCCTTTTATTATATTCCTCGGCGAAGCCATTTTCGATTCCTTTAAAACCCTTTTATTGATTTGTGGGTACATTGTCTTGTTTTCGATTATCATTGCTCTATTTGAAAAATATTCATTATTTGTACTTTTTACAAAAATATTCTTTTTAGAAAATCAACAAAAACTATTCTCTTCATTATTCCAAGGTTTTTTTGAAATGACCGTAGGATGTAGTGCCGTCTCTCAGATTCAAAATATTTCTTTTATATATTCTTCTTTAATATGCAGTGCTATAGTATCTTGGGGCGGTTTATCGACTCTTGCCCAAGCGTTAACGTTTATTTCTCAAACCGATATTCATAAAGGTCTGTATACGGTATCTAAGATTTCTCATGCTTTGTGTGCTTTTTTCTGTGCATTTTTCATTGCTCCTCTTATGCTTAAATATCAAAATGCTGTTTCTCATGTTTTTAATATTCCAAACACAATAATAAGCAGCAGTTTTTCTTATAAACTGCTGTTTTCTACAAAACTAATGCTCTTGGTAATTTTTTTATTTATCATTACAGCTATTTTGTCACAATTCATGGAAAAATAATATTTGTTCCTCAAACTTCTTCTATTACTTCTTCGTCTCCTTGATTCTTATATAACATAGCCTTTATTTCATTTCTGTTTTTAGACAAAGTCTCACTCATGCTTTCAAAGTTTCTTTGCAATGCAGAATACATTTCGTCAATATATGTAGATTGAAGTTTTTCAATTTTTATCTGGGCATCTCCTAAAATATTATCAACATATTCAAGAGCATTCTTCTTCATTTCCTTTGCGCTTTGCTCTGAATTTCTCAATATTTCTTCTGCTTTTGCACGTGCCTTCATTGACAAATCATCATTTTCAATCATAGATTCAATATTTGCCTTAGCATCCCGAATCATCATTTCAGATTCTTTCTGTGCTTCCGTGAGAATCCTTTGCCTTTCTTCTTTTATCCATTGAGCCTGTTGTATTTCATCAGGGAGTTCCACCCGTATCTCTTTTATTATTTCCAAAACCTCATTTCCGTCTACCAGAATCTTACCGGTCAGAGGAAAACCTGAACTCTTTTCAATAACATCTTCCAATTCATCAAGTAAATGTAGCACCTTCATTTTGTCCCCTCCATTTTATTATTAAGCTTTTTTTTCATATAATCTATTACCTTTTCAGGTACAAGGTCTTCAATATTTCCGCCAAACATGAAAACCTCTTTAACTAAGCTTGAACTAATATAGGAATATTCGGATCTTGTCATTAAAAAAATAGTCTCCATTTCAGAAAGAAGCTTTCTGTTCATTTGCGCCATCTGAAATTCATACTCAAAATCTGTCGTCGCTCGAAGCCCTCTAATGACTGCATCAATATGATTCTTTTTTACATAATCAGTCAAAAGCCCCGAAAATCCATCTACCACGATATTTCCTAATCCATCCGTTACTTCTTTAATCATTTCAATTCGTTCCTCCACGGAAAAAAAAGGTGCTTTAGAGGGATTATTCAGAACACCAATAATAAGTTTATCAGAAAATTTCACCCCTCTATTTATTATATCCATATGCCCGTTGGTAATAGGATCAAATGTTCCCGGATATAAATTAATTCTCATTATGCCTCCTGTATTTAGGTATGGTTTTTTTATTCCTTTCGGTATCTTAAAATTGAAATCGTTGTATCACCATACCGTTTTCTTTTAATCAGTTCAACATTACCAAATTTTTCATAAACTTTCTCCTCATTACTGTGCTCTATCATTAAAATTCCCCCGTCAGAAATAACATCATATGAAGAAATTTTCTCAATACAGTCCATAACATATCCTTTATTATAGGGAGGATCTATTAAAAATATATCGTCTTTTTCCGTCATATTCTTAAGTGCCTTTTCATAATGAGAATGAATAACGTAGCTTTGATTTGAAAAACCGGTAACATTTATATTTCTTTTTATTGTCGTAATGCTAGAAAAACTGCTATCGACAAAAAAAACTTTTTCTGCTCCCCTGCTTATGGCCTCCAGCCCTAAATTCCCGGTCCCGGAAAATAAATCTACTACAATAGCACCTTCTACATAAGGACTAATTAAATTGAATATGGATTCTTTCACTCTGTCGCCGGTAGGTCTTACATCTTGATTTTTAGGTGTCGTGAGTTTTCTTCCTTTTGCCTCTCCTGCTATTATTCTCATATTATTTCCTTTTATTTTATATTCTATCATATCGTTAAGAAAGTGCAATACTAAAGGACATGCATTGCATGTCCTTTCAGGCTGTTGAAAATCTCCGAATTTCTGCGTTGCTGCTTTCAAGCGAACAT
>CAZKKX010000126.1:0-7168 GCA_964553505.1 uncultured Eubacteriales bacterium
TAAAGGATTCATTATTTCACCCAATTTCTATCTGGTATATTTGTCTAAAATTTGAATGATTTCCTCAACCTTTTCATCGCCATGTCCTTCAGAAAAAGCTTGTTTGACACAGTTTTTGATGTGTTGATCAAGGTTTTTAAGATTAGATTTACGAAGAAGAGCCTGTACCGCCAATATCTGTTTGGATATATCCACACAGTATCTATCATCTTCGACCATTTTGATGATTCCTTCTATCTGGCCTTTTGATGTTTTTAAAAGATTAATTATCTCTGCTCTGTCTTTTTCTTTCATGTTATTCCTCCGACTTTTTAAGTGCAAGTTCGAGTGTAAGTATAAACTGTAGGGGCAGAGCTTGCCCCCTTCCGAGTACAATTGTAAGTAACAG
Source organism: uncultured Eubacteriales bacterium (assembly GCA_964553505.1). Lineage (GTDB taxonomy): Bacteria > Bacillota > Clostridia > Peptostreptococcales > JAAYPU01 > JAENZQ01. Next base: position 389 of record CAZKKX010000126.1, read on the forward strand.
GTAATATTATACCACAAATCAGATATAAATTATATTTTTTGGATTACCATACTCATAGGTCCAAAGCTGTGGTACAATACTAAATAATATGGTTCAAACTATCTTTTTTATAAAATACTAAATAGGAGCAATTAAATGATTAATACGATTCTATTCGATTTAGACGGCACAATATTACCATTGGATATGGATGCCTTTACTAAAATTTATTTTAAAGAAATATCTTCATTTTTCAGAGAACCCGAAGGAAACAAACTTGTCTCGAACATATGGACTGCCACAAACGCAATGTTACATAATACTGAAGATAAAACAAATGAAGAAGTATTTATGAAAACATTTGAAACTCTTATTCCTGAAGGTGAACTTGAATCTTATAAAAAAAGGTTTGATGAATTCTATGACAATGGCTTTCTGAAAACAAAAGCAGCTGCATCGCAAAATAAGTTAATCAAAAAAAGTATCTATATTTTAAAATCTAAAAATTACAAATTGGCTTTAGCTACCAATCCGTTATTTCCTGCAAAAGCAATTCACCATCGTATTCGGTGGGCAGGTCTTGAACCTGAAGACTTCTTTTATATTACAACTTATGAAAATAACCATTTCTGCAAACCGCAATTACAATACTATGAAGAGATTCTACGGGATATAAATAAAACTCCTGAAGAATGTCTCATGGTTGGTAATGATGTTCAAGAAGACTTAGTTGCTTCTAAAATAGGCATTATGACATTCCTTATTCGGAATCATCTGATCCACAGAACCAATGAAAAAATCATTTCGGATTATATGGGAAATTATGAGGATTTTTACCATTTTGCAGAAAGCTTACCGGATATTTTGATTTAATACATTTTTAATGTAATATCTGAGTATAATAAAAAAATAGTCCGATATTAAGGAGTGAAAATATTATGTCAAAAAGACCGGTAGTTCCCGAAGCCAGAGAAGCATTAAATAAATTCAAAATGGAAATGGCAGAAGATATAATGGGAAAAAAACATGGAGAGGTGGATTGGGGATATATGTCATCTTACCACACGGGACAAATCACAAAAAAATTAGTAGAATCCGCAGAAAAGCAACTGGCAAATCAAAACAGAAAAAATTTTAAATAACGACTCAACTTTCGTACTTGGACTTTTATATTACTTTTCTATATTTGAATAATTATGAGATACGAAAGTTGAGTGATTAAATCATAATTCTTGAATCTTAAATGATAGAATCACCTTTCCTCTCGGAAATACGGAATACTTAAATCTCTTGGCGGATGATTTTCCCTCCTGTTTTTATTGGTGCTCAATATTAATGTTACAATGGTTACCACATAAGGAAGCATATCAATAAGGTATTGGGAAATATGGATATTAAGCCCTTGTAATCTGAAACCTATAATATCCAATCCTCCAAATAAAAATGCACCAATAATCGCTTTATATGGATTCCATGAAGCAAATATAACTAAAGCTACTGCAATCCAACCGCGTCCTGCCGTAACATTATCCTGCCATGCAGGTATATAGACAAGAGATAAATAAGCGCCTCCCAAACCGCAAAGAATACCTCCCATAACTATATGCACATACTTATATAGATTAATATTGATACCGGAAGCATCTGCAGCCGCAGTATTTTCTCCTACCGCACGTAAATTCAAGCCTTTTCTTGTATTAAAAAGATAAAGCCCAGAAATGATTACACAAATGAATCCCATATAAACAAAAACATCCTGCCTGAAAAAAACAGGTCCTAAAACCGGCAAATCAGATAATATGGGTATATGAACAGGCTTAAAAAAATTCTTTATGCTGTTAGGCATAACCTGGCCGATTAATTTGCTTCCCAAAAAGCTCGAAAAACCTGAGCCAAAAATGGTTAACGCCAGTCCTGATACAACTTGATTTGCTCTAAGAGAAACGGTTAGAAATGCAAAAATCAAAGCCCCTATACCTCCAGCTACTGCTGCACCAACTAACGCTAATACAGGGTTTTGTGTAATTAAACCAACAGAAAAACCTATAACAGCTCCCATAAGCATCATGCCCTCAACACCAAGATTTAGATTTCCCGCTTTTTCTGTAATTATTTCGCCAAGAGTTGCAAACAAAAGAGGTGTTGCCGATACAACAGCGGCAGCAAAAAAAGAAATATCCATATTGATTCCCTCCAAATAGGTGCCGGCCTTGCGCCTGCCCGCACAAGTATAAGTATAAGTAAGAGTTAAGAGTTAAGAGTTAAGTGTTATGGTGGAAAATTTGCTTAAGCAAATTTTTTTCCTTAATTGTTCATTATTCATTGTTCATTTGATTTCTGTCCCCTGTTACCTGTGCTCTTTTATTAATCTGGATTCTGTATTGTATAAAAAACTCACTTCCCAAAATAAAGAATAAAATCATTCCCTGCATCATATCTGCAGCAGATTGTGGAATCTGAAGAGCAGTCTGAATAAAATTCCCGCCTTGTATCAAAACAGCAAATGCAAAAGATGTCAACAATATTAAGGGTGCACTGAGCCCTGATAGCCACGTCGTAATAATAGCCGTAAATCCGTATCCCCCAGTGAGCGTAACTGAAAGAGTCCTTTCTACACCGGAAGCTTGTATCATTCCGGTCAAACCGCATAAACCTCCGCTCATAAGCATAGCAAATATAACAACTGCTTTTATATTCATTCCGGCATATTTCGCCGTATCTATGCTTTCTCCAACAACAGCAACTTCATAGCCTTTTTTTGTATAATTCATAAACACATAAATAATAGCTGTCATGATTAAAGCAATTACCCATCCTATATGAACACCAAAAAGCTTCGGTAGAATCGCATTGGAACTAAAAAGAGAAATCTTAGGAAATCCTAATGCATTGGGATCTCTCCAAGGTCCGAATTGAAGATATGTAATCCATTTTAAAGCGATGTAATTCATCATTAATGTAAAAATCGTTTCGTTAGTACCAAACTTCATTTTAAAATAAGCAGGAATAAATGCCCAGATACCTCCGCCAATCATTCCGGAAATCATCATTGCCAACAAAAGAATCGGCTTAGGAAGAAAATCAAAATTCAAAGCTATATAACTTGCGGCGAATCCTCCCATCAGAATCTGACCTTCTCCTCCTATATTCCAAAACTTCATTTTAAAAGCTACTAAAATACCTAAAGAAGTGATGATTAAGGGTATTGAAATGGTAATTGTTTGTTCAATTCTCATTTTTGTACCTAATGCGCCAAAAATCATACTGGAAAAAACTTTTAGCGGATTAAACCCAAGGATTGCAATAAATATGCCTGATAAAACAATTGCCATTGTAATTGCAGTTATCCTCACTCTCAGGATTTGTCTTTTGCTTAAATCATTACGCTTTACAAATTTCAGCATTTTTATGCCCCCTGTTGTGCTCTGTTTTCTCCAGCCATTAATAATCCAATGTCTTCTCTGCTCGCGTCTTTAGTATCCAATATTCCAGTAACTATTCCATCACAAAGGACAAGGATTCTATCACATAAGTCGATTAGAATGTCCAAATCTTCACCAATAAAGAGTATTCCGACACCATTTTTCTTCTGCTCATTCAGTAAATCATATATTTTAAATGATGCTCCTATATCCAGTCCTCTCACAGGATAAGCTGTAATAAGGACCTTTGGTTCTGAGTCAATTTCTCTCCCCAACAGGACTTTCTGTATATTTCCTCCGGACAATTTTCTAACAGGATGATATATTGATGGTGTGTTTATATCAAGACGATTAACAATTTTTTCAGCTTTCTTAATAATGTGTTTTCTCTTTAAAAATATACCTTTTTGGTTCTGATAATCTTTTAGAATGAGATTATGTACAATATCCATGGAAGCAACCAGTCCCATACCTAATCTATCCTCGGGAATAAAGCCCATTCGTATACCTTTTCTTATGATTTCCCTTGGGGATTTTCCCAAAATATTTTCATCTTCAAAAATAATTCTTCCTTTTTCCGCAGAGCATAATCCCGCAATGGTCTCACATAATTCTTTTTGTCCGCTACCGGCAACCCCGGCAACACCTAAAATTTCACCGCCATTAAGACCGAAACTTACTCCTTTAAGTGCATGAAATTTTTCCTTATTAACTACTGTTAATTTTTCTACTTTTAAGATTTCTTTTTTTTCTTCCGTTTCTGTCTTTTTTATTGACAAATCAATGCTTTTCCCAACCATTTTTTCTGTCAGCTCGTTAATGGATGTCTTTGATGTTTTATAGGTAGCAATGGATTTCCCTTTTCTTAAAACCGTTACCCTATCACTTATTTCCATTACTTCATTAAGTTTGTGGGTAATAATAATAACAGCGCATCCTGCATCTTTCATGTTATTTATAATCTCAAAAAGCTTTTTAATTTCCTGGGGTGTCAGAACTGCAGTCGGTTCATCTAAAATAAGTATATTCGCCCCTCTGAATAGAACTTTGATGATTTCTAATGTCTGTTTTTCACCAACAGACATATCATATACTTTCTTATTCTGCTGGATTCCTAATTCAAATTTATCAGAAATTGTGTCAATTTCGTACATTATGCTATCTTTTTGTATCAGAAAAGTCCCCTTTTCTCCAAGAATAATATTTTCCAAGGCAGTAAATATATCAATTAACTTAAAATGTTGATGAATCATTCCAATACCCATTCTAATAGGCTCTTTAGGTGAAGCAAAGTGTACTTCTTTTCCGTGCACAAAAATAGAACCGCTGTCAGGGTGGTAAATCCCTGACAGCATATTCATTAAAGTGCTCTTGCCTGCACCATTTTCGCCAAGCAACGCATGAACTTCGCCATAACAAACATCAAAATTTACATCTTCGTTTGCAATAATTGATCCGAAGCCTTTTGAAATGTTTCTCATTTCAACTGCGATTTTCGTCTGCATTTCAAGCCTCCTGAATTTATTGAATGCTACCTTTAACACCTTCTACAAACCAGTCCATTGATAACAATTCATCTAATGTAAGTGTTTGCCCCTCTTCTACCTGAATCTCTCCATCCTGACCGTAAATAGGTCCAGAGAAGACATTCAAACTTCCGTCGATTATTTTAGCTTCAGCTTCATCTACTGCCCCTTGAGAACCTTCCGGAGCCAAATCGGTCAATGGAGCCAATTCAACAATTCCGTCTGTCATTCCACCATAATAGCTTTCCGGTGCCCATGTGCCATCCATAACTTTCTGAGCCTGTTCTGCATAATAGGGTCCCCAGTTCCAAATAGGTGCCGTCATATATGCATCCGGTACCATTTCGCTTGTATCCGTATTATATCCAATTGCAGTACAGCCTTTTTCAGCAGCTGCGATTTGAGGACCTGTAGTATCCTGATGTTGAGTTATAACATCGCACCCCTGTTCTAAAAGTGCCTTTGCAGCTTCTTTTTCTTTTGCAGGATCGTACCAAGTACTTGTCCATGTGACATTAATAATTGCATCAGGATTCATAGATTGAACTCCTAAAGCAAAAGCATTTATTCCTCTAATGACTTCCGGTATCGGATAAGCCGCTACATAACCTATTTCATTGCTTTCAGTTTTCATGCCTGCAACAATACCGGATAAATATCTTCCTTCTTCCATAGCACCGAAATAATTACCCATATTATCCGTAGTCATATAACCTGAGCAGTGCATAAAAGCAACATCCGGATACTCAGGTGATAACTGTGCCATAGGCTCCATATATCCAAAACTTGTCCCGAAAATAACATTTGCGCCTTGATCGATTAAATTCTTTACAGCAGTTTCTACAGCCTGATGCGATTCTTCCACATTTTCCAAATAAATCGTTTCAACACCTAATTGCTCTACAAGGTATTGACGGCCTAAATCATGAGCATATGTGTAACCATGATCTCCAACAGGTCCTATGTAAATGAAACCGACTTTTACCGAATCCTCCGAAACATCTCCTGATGTATCTTCTGCCATATCCGGTGCTTCATCTGCCCCACCGCATCCGCTGAGCATCATAGTGAAAACAAGCATTAAGATCATAATAATGGTTAAATACTTTTTCATTTTATTTTCTCCCCTCATTCTTTAAAAAAAATTTTATTGTTTTTTATTGCTTTTATAATGGCCAAAGACTCAAGATGAATTCCCTCATCCCGAAGAACTTTTCCGCCATTTTGAAAACTTTTTTCAATAACGATTCCTACCCCGGTCAAATGAGCGCCTGCTTGTTTTACAATCTCTCTCAAGCCTGCAACAGCTTGTCCGTTTGCTAAAAAATCATCAATAATCAGAACATGATCCTCCGGCCCCAGATACCTTTTAGACACTTTGATGCCATACTTAATCCCTTTGGTATAAGAAGTGACTTTGGTTTCAAATACATCCTTGTCCAGATTTCTGGATTCCATTTTTTTTGCGAAAACTACAGGCACATGAAAATATTGAGCTGTGATACAAGCGACACCTATCCCGGATGCTTCAATGGTTAATATTTTTGTTACAGGATATTTCTTAAATCTTAGGTGGAACTCCTTTCCGATTTCATTTAATAATGTAACGTCCATTTGATGATTTAAAAAAGAATCTACTTTTACAACATCCTTGCCTTCAACTCTTCCTTCAGTTAAAATTCGTCTTTTGAGAAGCTCCAAAATAATCATCCTTTCGACATATGTAACAATACACTCATTTTACATTTTTCCCTATAAAATATCAATATATTTCAAAGAAATACTTGAAATAATTTGCTTAATCACGAATATTCTTTAATTTCTTTTTTTATAAAGTTCGGAGTGACATTGGG
>CAZKKX010000127.1:0-7128 GCA_964553505.1 uncultured Eubacteriales bacterium
TTTTATCGGTTGTGCTGTTTGTACTCATACCTCTTGCAGGTGGAACATTGACAAGAAATTCTATAATCAAAAACAAAGGAGAGGAATACTTTAATCATTCCTTTATTCCAAAATTCAATAATATAACAATTATAGGGCTGCTTCTAACTTTAGTTATTATTTTCTCATTTCAGGGAGAAGTTATTATCAAAAATCCTTTGCATATTATATTGATTGCTGTACCTCTTACGCTTCAGACTTTCTTAATATTTTTCTTTGCATATTTTACGAGTAGACTTTTTAAATTGCCGCATAATATCGCTGCACCTGCCGGAATGATAGGCGCTTCTAACTTCTTTGAGCTTGCAGTTGCGGTAGCTATTTCTCTCTTTGGTACGGCTTCGCCTGTTGCGCTGGCAACAATAGTGGGGGTGCTTGTTGAAGTGCCTGTAATGCTTGGTCTTGTAAGGATAGCAAATAATACAAGGCATTGGTTTCAAGAAAACTAATATCATTAAACAATAAATAAAGGATCATTGGAGGTAATTATGACGGTATCGAAACCAAAGGTTGCATTTGTATGTGTTCATAATTCATGCCGGTCACAAATGGCTGAGGCCATTTCAAAAAAAATAGCTTACGATGAATTTGAAGCTTATTCTGCCGGTACAGAAACAAAACCACAGATCAATCAAGATGCTGTTGCAGTCGTTAAGGAGCTTTATGGTGTTAATATGAATGATGTGCAACATTCAAAACTGATTTCAGATATCCCTAATGTGGATATTGTAATTACAATGGGATGCAATGTTGATTGTCCATTTTTGCCATGTAAATATCGGGAAGATTGGGGTCTTGATGACCCAACGGGAAAAGATAAAGAAGAATTTATAATAACGGCAAAAACAATAGAAGAAAAAGTGATTTCTTTAAAAGAAAGAATAAAAGATATAATGGGACAGTAAATTAATCAACAAAATAGTATAGCATAATAATAGAGGGTGAGAAGAATGAATGAATGGAAAAAACTTAGTTTAGTGGTTGCAGTATTTCTTGCAGCATTTTATGTACCTTTTTCAAATCCGCGAGTAAGCTCGGCAATCCTTGAAGCGTTTTATATGCTGCAGGAATATGCCAGAGAACATGTTATTTTTTGCCTGATACCTGCATTCTTTATCGCAGGCGGGATTTCAAATTTTATTTCTCAGGGAACGGTTATCAAGTATTTTGGGAGTGAAGCGAAAAAGTGGGTATCCTATGCAGTAGCATCGGTTTCAGGGGCTATACTTGCCGTATGCTCATGCACAGTGTTGCCTTTGTTTGCCGGTATCTACATGAGAGGCGCCGGAATAGGACCTGCAATTGCTTTTCTTTACTCAGGACCTGCAATCAATGTACTGGCCATTATAATGACGGCCAGAATTTTAGGCTGGGAACTGGGCGTTGCTCGGGCTGCGGGGGCCATTGTTTTTTCAATACTTATTGGGCTTAGTATGGCGATTCTTTTTAAGAAAGAAGATGAAGCCCGAACGACTGGGGCCATGGTGGGATTTGAAGAGGAGAAAGATGCACGAAGCGGTATTCAGAACATCCTTTATTTTGCATCAATGATATTTATACTTATTTTTGCGGCATGGGGAAAACCGGCTGAAGACGCGGGTTTTTTCATGGCAGTATATCATATCAAGTGGTATCTAACGGGAATTTTCCTTATAATGCTTGCTTATATGCTGATCAAATGGTTTAAACATGAAGAAAGGATTTCTTGGATTGAATCCACATGGACGTTTGCAAAACAGATTTTACCGTTGCTGTTGGCAGGAGTTATGGTTGCAGGCGTTTTAATGGGAAGACCCGGGACAGATGCAGGGCTTATTCCATCTGAATATGTTGCCGCAGTAGTAGGCGGTAACTCACTCTTTGCAAATCTGATTGCTTCGGTAATCGGTGCATTTATGTATTTTGCGACACTGACGGAGGTTCCGATCATTCAAGGTCTTGTAGGGTCGGGGATGGGGAAGGGCCCGTCATTGGCACTGCTCCTTGCAGGACCGGCATTGAGCCTTCCCAATATGCTGGTGATAAGAAGTGTTATCGGTACTAAGAAAACAGTTGTTTTTGTATGCCTGGTCATTGTTTTCGCAACGATTTCCGGAACGATTTTCGGTTCGATTTTTTAGTGAAGCATTTGCTTTTTCAAGTTCATTTTATATGTTATAATCACCTTAATAAGAAATTGCTTTCAAAATAAAGTCATGAGGCTGAGCAGGATGAATAACTATGATTTGATGGTTGAAGAATTGAAGAATATGGAGAAGGTTGCCATTGCATTAGAAATAGAACCTTTTCCAATATATTTTTTAGGTGGTTCTGCATGTATTTTAGGAAAATATACGGATAGGGCCACAAGGGATTTTGATTTCATTGATCTTGACTATTTGGCAAAACAGGGAAAAGTATTCAGGTATTTGGGAGATTTTGATATGCTGGAATATGAAAGTATGATTCTTTCGCCTTTTTTCAGAGATAGGGCTGTCAGACTGGAACAATTCAAATATTTAAGCATATTTATTTTATCCAGAGAAGATATCATCGTCAGTAAGATCATACGAATGGAACCAAAAGATATTGAAGATATTGATTTGTTGATTAAGCAAAGTGATAGAAAACTCATTTCGCAAATCATCAAAGAAGTATTACAGCGGAAGGACCTTCACCAGACTAAGAAAAGCGCCTTTATGGAAAAGCTCCCTTTTTTTAAGGAGAGATATGATGTATAGAATTTTTTGTGAAAGCTATGATAATTATATTTCACAGTATTATGATACAGCATTTCAAAATGAATATAGATTTAAACTTACAAAACCCCTTAAATTGATAAGAGATCCGGAAGAATATAAAGCAGGAGAAAAAAATAATACTTTAGAGTATCGGCAATTAAGAGATTTGCTTTTTTATATGCAGAAGCAAATTGAAATTTACCCCAAGTTAAAAGCCTTTTTATGGACTCTGGAATCCAGAGGTCTAAAGGGACATTACTATGGAATTGTACCTGAAGAAGATTTGATAGAACAGGTTAAACTTGTAAATATGTTTTTGAATTTGTTGTATTGGGATAATAAAACTTGTAATTAATTTTTTAGTAAGTATTAAATTTCTATAGACAATTTAAAGCCGCCCGGCCGGGCGGCTTCGATACTTTTTCATCGTCAATTCATGTTTCACTTCATTTTGACCGATAGTAAATATTATTATATGTCATAATATGTAATGCACATTACTCATTCTACATTCATTTTAAATTTACTTTAAAATAAAAAGTTTTTTTCGTAGCTGTTGAGAGTAATAAGTGTATTATTTATGCAACTTACTCGATTTTTTGTTAAAATAAAGAGAATATAAAATAAGGAGCGAGGGTATGAAGAAACCGGAAGATATAAAGCGAGTAGCAATACTGGGGTGCGGATTTATAGGGTTTAGTTTTGCAATTGTGTTCAGCAGAAAAGGGATTGAAGTAAATATGTATAATAGAAGGTCAAAAACGCTTGAGACTGTAAAAGAGAGAATCAAGGAACAGCTTCAATTCATGAAAGAAGAAGGGATTATTGAAGAGCAGTTAATAAAAGAGGCTTTATCAAAAATACATACTTACGACAATCTCGATGAGGCATTAAAAGGAGTGGATTATGTTCAGGAAGCAATGCCTGAAGTATTAGAACTGAAGCAGGATATTTTTGCAAAAGTTGATGAATTATTAAAAGAAGATGTTGTTATTGGTTCGAGCTGTTCCGGATTGAAAAGAGCGGATATTGTTGCTAAGACAAAAAACTATCCGGAGCGATGTCTGGTTGCACACCCGACTAATCCTCCTCATTTGATTCCCTTTATGGAAATATCAGGAGACGATGCAAGCCAGGAAGCCAAGGATTTTGCATTTGAATTGATGGAATATGTAGACCAGAAGCCAATTCATTGTAAGGAAGTGTACGGATATGTGTTAAACCGTGTTCAGTTGGCCCTTATTCAGGAGGCTTTATACTTAGTGGATCAGGACATATGCTCGGTAGAAGGAGTAGAAAGAGCCGTTACTGATGGGTTAGGACTTCGATGGGCATTCACCGGGCCGTATGGAGTAGAAGAATTAAATTCCAATTCTTTAAGGGAAGGGTTGAATAAGTATAAGGACTATTTTCTGGAAGGGTTCGGTGAACTTGGAAGGGTAAAAGATTATGAGCAGGATTTCATTGATAAAGCAGATAAAGGGTTTAAACCTGTCCTGAAGGGTATGGAGCATAATGAATATCTGCTTTGGAGAAATAAAATGGTGATTGGTGCAAGAAAAATTAAAGGAGATTTCTAAGGCAAGTGTCATTGGGGACAGTCTGACGGGGTAGATTTGACACAAATAAAAGAAGATAAAAGGGACAAGGGAAAAGGTTCGTTGTCCCCTAAAGCTACCGCCCATAATGGGCGGTTTTGAGTTTGGTAGAACGATAGTAACTTTCAACCGGATGCACTTAGTATCAGGTTGAACTCGGATGAGGAGAAGAGTATGTATTCAACTTTGTCAATTCAGCTTTTCCCCTAAGTAAAATAGATTTCATGATTTTCTGGGCATCTGTACTTTTCTTTTCGAGAATGGACTGATACAACTGCTTGTGCTGAAGGATAGATTGAAGTCTGAATTCTTCAGATTCAAAATACATACGGATCAAGTTTTTACACACCGGTTCAAAAGATTTAAAAATCATAGCAAAAACAATGTTTCTCGATGCAATTGTTATTCGATGATGAAATTTGTAATTAAATCATATTTTTTACAAACATTGAAACAAAATCCAATGCAAGTATTCAATTTTGCAAAAAGTTTCTCATTAAACTTTTTTCTGTTCTGTCAAACATGTTTATTCATGATGCCCCTTTAAAAAATAAAAAAGCAAGTCATAAGACTTGCTTCTGCTTTCTTTAGGCTGAGACTTTCGACAGTTAATAATTGGGTTTCTCTCCCGTGACGGTCTTTCTGAAAGTCTCGAAACACTTTACTAATATTATATTACAATGGCTGAACGAATGCAACCTTATTTTAGAAGCAGTAGCAGAAAAGACCGCCTTCTGATAATGATAACCAAAAAAAGGGTTTTTGAGCTTGAATCAATATCAATTTTAATATATTATAAAAATTAATAAGCATTGACTATTGTAATAATAAAAATTCTTTCTGATAGCAGACATAGATTAAAATGTGTATATCTTCTTTGAAAGGAGTGGTGACTATTAAGTGTAGTGCGCTAAATAATAGTGTCAGCGTCTCCAATCAAAAAAAATACTTTATCCTATCATTTTATGCCCTTTCATTAATCCTGTTTGGTTTTCTTTTCGATTCTATTAATAATATTTTTCATGGATTATATAAAATAATAATTGAACCCGATGTTCTTATTACAGATTATATTGGTATTGGAGGAATAGGCGCAACTTTTACTAACTCAGGTCTTTTGATGCTTATAGCTGTATTTATACTCTACAAACTTAAGATTCATATTAATGGCGTTTCTATTGCAAGTTTATTTACAATAGCCGGCTTTGCTATGTTTGGAAAAAACATTTTAAATGTTTGGATTGTTGTCTTTGGCGTTTATTTATATGTAAAATATCAAAAAGATAAGTTTTCTAAATATATATATACTGCTCTTTTTGGAACATGCTTGGCGCCTATGGTGAGCCAGATTATGTTTAATATTAACTTAGAATTATTCATAAGAATCCCTTTAGCTTTGGTGGCGGGTATATCTATTGGTTTTTTGCTTCATCCGTTATCGGTCTATCTTCTGCGGGTACATCAAGGTTATAATTTGTACAATATAGGTTTTGTCGGCGGGATTATTGGAACCATATACGTTTCTGTTTTTAAATCTTTTGGATATTTTTCGGACAGCAGATTAATCTGGACAACAGAAAATAATGTTCTTTTAGCAACTTTTCTGAGTATTTTGTTTGTTTCGATGATTATATCGGGTTATATTATAGATGAAGAATCCTTTAGAAAACTAAAGGATATTTTTACATATCCCGGAAGGGCCATTACAGATTTTGTTGTGTTGGAAGGATTTGCACCTACAATAGTAAATATGGGCATCAATGGAATAATAGGCGTGATGTATGTTCTGATTGTTGGAGGAGATTTTAATGGACCGACTATCGGAGGGATATTTACTTTAGTTGGATTTGGGGCATTCGGAAAACACGCACAAAATATTTGGCCCATCTTGTTAGGTGTTTTCATAGGAAGTGTTACAAAGCTATGGAATATTAATGACCCCGCAATTGTATTAGCAGCTTTATTTGGAACGACTTTAGCTCCTATTGCCGGTGAATTTGGTTGGAAATATGGTATTGTAGCCGGTTTCATACACTCCTCGGTTGTTTTAAATGTAGGAGCCTTACATGGTGGTATGAATCTTTATAATAATGGTTTCGCAGGTGGAATAGTTGCGGCAATATTATTACCTGTAATAGATATATTTAGGAAGGATGAGAAGAATGAAGTATGAAAAAAAACGTATTACAAAAATAGTTGATGAAATAGTAACTTATTTATTTTCTATAGGAGGTACCGATATCAAGGTTCATATATCCCAAACAGAGCTCTTATATAAAATTTTTTTTGAGAGTAATTTTAAGGAAGGACAGGAGAAAAAAATAAAAAATCTTATAAAGTATTTGAGCGGACCAAAACAAGCTGAAGTTGAAGAATATTATTGGGAACTCTCCGGAGAAAGTAATGGAAACTTGGACACAGAAATATCTTTGGTTGCCGCTATGGTGGATAAAGCTGAAATAGATGTACAGAACAGTACAATTCTGATTACTCTTTTACGCAAGGTAGTTTAATAAATAGTGTTTGGTGTAATCAGGGACGGTTATTTTTGACACGCCAAGGGTTTATTTGAAATATTATCACAAAATAGAAAAGATGAGATAGATTAGTTTGTTGAGTCTCGTGAAGGATTAGTTGAGTACAAGTTTAGCTAATTTTCTAAAGATAATCTAAATTAGTAAAAGTCGTGTCAAAAAGAACCGTCCCCAAAGACACATAAAGATAATCTAAATTAGTAAAAGTCGTGTCAAAAAGAACCGTCCCCAAAGACA
>CAZKKX010000128.1:0-7048 GCA_964553505.1 uncultured Eubacteriales bacterium
AATACAAGTAATAATAAAGAAGCAGTCTCGTTGGTGAGCTGTTCAAAAAAAGCCATAATTGAAGGTCAAGGTCCTCATATTGCAGTAATGGACTTTGGAATAAAAAAGAGCATTATATATTCATTGAAGGCAAGAAAATGTAAAATTTCAATATTGCCTTACAATACACCGGCTGAAGAGATATTGACAGAAGGCTATGATGCAATATTTTTATCCAATGGACCAGGAGATCCCATGGAATTGCCGGAAACCATACAAGAAATAAAGAAACTGGTACACAAAAAGCCGGTGATGGGTATTTGTCTTGGGCATCAATTGATGGCTCTGGCTCTTGGAGGAAAAACCGATAAATTGAAATTCGGGCACCGTGGGCTTAATCATCCCGTCAAAGATCTTCAATGCGGTAAAGTAATCATAACAAGTCAAAATCATGGGTACCATGTAAGCAAAATACCTGAATCATGTTTGATAACGCATATTCATTTGAATGATGAAACAGTAGAAGGAATGCGTCATAAGGAATACCCGATATACAGTGTGCAGTTCCATCCTGAAGCGAGCCCGGGTCCAAAAGACGCAGACTATATCTTTGATGAATTCATGGAAGTCATCAAAGGAAGCTAAATATATACGAAAAAAGGGGGCGATTTATATGCCGTTGCGAAAAGATATTAAAAAAGTATTGGTCATTGGTTCAGGACCTATTATTATTGGCCAAGCGGCTGAATTTGATTATTCCGGTACGCAGGCTTGTCAAGCATTAAAGGAAGAAGGCATTGAGGTTATCCTTGTAAACAGTAACCCTGCAACCATAATGACAGATCAAGAAGTTGCGGATAAAGTTTACATTGAACCGATGACTCTAAATTTTATAGAAAAAATTATAAAAAAAGAAAAACCTGACAGCCTTTTGCCTGGAATGGGCGGGCAGACAGCGTTGAATATAGCCGTTGACTTGGATAATAAAGGGATTCTAAAAGAGAATAATGTAAATATTATTGGAACTTCCATAGAAGCCATAAAAAAAGGTGAAGACAGAGAAACATTCAAAAAACTGATGGAGGAGATGGGTCAGCCGGTTACAGAAAGTAAAATAGTAAGGGATGTCCAAAATGGTTTGAGTTTTGCCGAGGAAACAGGATATCCGGTAGTTGTTCGTCCGGCATATACTTTAGGAGGAACCGGAGGAGGCATTGCTGAGAATAAAGTAGAGCTGAAAGAAATTTTAGAACAAGGTTTGCAACTTAGCCGAGTGGGAGAAGTTCTGCTTGAAAAGAGTATAAAAGGTTGGAAAGAAATAGAGTTCGAAGTTATGCGAGATCATGCAGGAAACTGCATAACGGTTTGTTGTATGGAAAATATAGAGCCTGTAGGCATTCACACCGGTGACAGTATAGTGGTTGCGCCCAGTCAAACATTAGCGGATAGAGAATATCAAATGTTAAGGTCGGCTTCCATCGAGATTATTAACGAAATACAAATCGAGGGAGGATGTAATGTTCAGTTGGCTTTAGATCCTCAGAGCTTTGAATATGCAGTGATTGAAATCAATCCGAGAGTAAGCCGTTCTTCTGCATTGGCTTCAAAAGCTACAGGCTATCCCATCGCCAAGGTAGCAACAAAAATAGCTTTAGGCTTTGGGCTGGATGAAATAAGGAATGCAGTGACAGAAAAAACTTATGCCTGCTTTGAACCTTCTCTGGACTATGTCGTAGTAAAGATTCCCAAATGGCCCTTTGATAAATTTTATGGTGCAAACAGAAAATTAGGGACAAAGATGATGGCCACAGGCGAAGTGTTAGCCATAGGAAGTAATTTTGAGCAAGCTTTTTTAAAAGGAATTCGATCTTTAGAGATTGGTAAGTATTCTCTTGAACATACTTCTTCTCAGAAAAGAACTCTTGAAGAATTGAAGAAAAGAATAGATGTGCCGGACGATGAAAGGATTTTTGATTTGTGCGAGATGCTGAGGAGAAAGTATCGCCCTGAAAAAGCTTCTCAATTAACAGGCATCGATGAGTTTTTTGTTAATAAATTAAAATGGATTGTTGACAGGGAAGAAGAACTGAAAAGCATGAATATTCATGATCTGACAAAAGAAAAGCTTCTTATACTTAAGCAGAGGGGTTTTTCCGATAAGGGGATCGCAGATTTAATAGGCGTTAAGCCGCAGCATATTTTTGAAATGCGAAAGATGTGGAATATGATTCCTGTTTATAAGATGGTAGATACTTGCGCAGCTGAATTTGAGGCAGTATCTCCATATTTTTACTCGACTTATGACGCTTATGATGAGGTAGAAGTATCTCAAAGAGATAAAATTATTGTCATTGGGTCCGGTCCCATTCGTATTGGGCAAGGAATTGAATTTGACTACTGTAGTGTAAGATGTGTAAAAGCTTTGAAAAAAATTGGGGTTGAAACTATTATCATCAATAATAACCCTGAGACAGTCAGTACAGATTTCAATACGGCGGATAAACTTTATTTTGAGCCTTTAACTGAAGAAGACACTTTGAATATCATTGAAAAGGAAAAGCCATCGGCTGTTATATTACAATTCGGAGGACAAACAGCCATTAAGCTGTCAAACTTTTTCAGAGAGATGGATATACCTATTTTAGGAACTTTACCTGAAAACATAGATATTGCGGAAGACAGGGAAAAATTTGATGAAATATTAGAAGAGATTGATATAAAAAGACCAAAAGGAAAGGCCATCGATGATTCAAACTCCGGTTTATCCGAAGCAGAAAGAATAGGATATCCTGTTTTAGTAAGACCTTCTTATGTTTTAGGAGGCCAAGGTATGGAAATATGTTGGGAAGAACGAGAACTAAAATACTATTTAGATCAAGCTTTCAAAAAAAATAAAAAAAATACAATTTTGATTGATAAATATTTGGAAGGAATTGAGATAGAAGTAGATGCAGTATTTGACGGAGAAGATGTACTCATTCCAGGGATTATGGAGCATTTGGAAAAAGCAGGTGTCCATTCCGGTGACAGCATCGGTATATACCCATCTCGTGGTATTTCCGATGAAACAAAAAAGAGAATTCTGGAATATACACGAAAAATTGCTGAAGCTCTTAACGTTTCAGGGATGATAAACATACAGTTTATCGAATATGAAGGAGAGTTATATGTTATCGAAGTGAACCCCAGATCCAGCAGGACAGTTCCATATATCAGCAAAGTATCCGGTGTTCCCGTTATAGATATTGCGGTGAGATCTATGATGGGAGAAAAAATAAAAAACATGGGATATGAACCGGGTATATATCCCGAACCTGAAATGATATCCGTTAAAGTGCCTGTTTTTTCTACTGAAAAGTTACCAAATGTAGAAGTGAGTTTGGGACCGGAAATGCGATCTACGGGAGAGGTTCTTGGAGTGGCAGACACTTATGAAGAAGCCGTATATAAAGGGCTGATTGCTGCCGGGATGGATCTAATGCTGAGAAATAGGTCTGTACTTGTTACGCTAAAGCCTAAAGACAAAGAAACCTTTTTGCCTTCAATAAAACGGATGAAAGAAATGGGATATTGTTTCTATGCAACTGAGTCCACTTCAAAATTTTTAGCAGATATTGGAATAGATGCTTTTCAAGTTAAAAAAATCAGTGATGGGGTGCCCAATATTCTGGATATAATAAGAAGCGGGATGATAGATATTGTATTTAACACACCAACCAAAGGTAATGATTCAAAAAGAGATGGGTTCCTTATTCGGAGGGCAGCCATCGAAGCCTCTGTTGAAATTATAACTTCACTGGATAAAGGACGGACGGTTGTTGATTTATTGTATCAACGGGCCGGAGAAAAGGAACATATGGTATGTGCAGTGGATGAATACTTTCACTCCATAACTTCTAACCCTTAACCTTTATATATAATGAATGGGAGGAATATACATGCATAGAAAAAGAATATTACAAATACTTAAAGAAACAGAAGCATTATTGACCGGACATTTTTTATTGACTTCAGGGAGACACAGCAATACCTATATACAGTGTGCAAAAGTCTTAAGATTCCCTGAGGCCGCAGAGGAAATTGTAGGACATGTTTGTGAGCAATGCATAAATGAAAAAATTGACATTATTATAGGTCCTGCAATGGGAGGCGTTATTGTATCCTACGAGTTGGGAAGACAAATGAAGAAGGAAGCTGTTTTTACTGAAAGAGTTAATGGTGAAATGAAGCTCAGGCGTGGCTTTCAGATAAAAGAGGGTGCGAATGTTTTGATTGCAGAAGACGTCATTACAACAGGAAAATCTACTTTAGAAGTAAAAAATATTGTAGAAGCCCTTGGAGGAAAAATTATTGGGGTCGCTTGTATGATAAATAGAATGTCCGGAGAGAGTCCGTTAGATTTTCCTGTTTATTCGGCTGTTGAATTAGAAATAGAAACTTATGAACCTCATAATTGTCCAATGTGTCAACAAAACTCAATTCCACTCGAAAAACCTGGAAGCAGAAGTATAAAGTAGTAACATTTTTAATGCTAAAAGAGGATTTCAAATCTCTTACCTGAGAAACATGTTTCATTTTTTATAATTTGTTGATATAATAAGATTAATTATGAAGAATTATTATATCGGAGGATATTATGTCATCAAGATTATTGAAGATTTCTGAGTCTGTCCAGCAGGTGGCTGAGGCAATTGCTTTGGCCATCGGAGTGGAAACTGAGATTGTCGATCAAGATTTAACTATTGTGGGGGGGACGGGAGCATATAGAAGAAGAATCGGTGCAAAAGAAGAGTTTGGGCAGCTAAACGGAGATTATCTTTATGCAAGAGTAATGAGAAGCGGTGTAACGGAGTTTGTAGAAGATGCTGCACATGATAAAAACTATGGTTCTTCAAGCGTTCAGGGAGAAATGTCAGAGTTGTCTGAGGTTTGTACGCCCATCAAAGTAGAGGAAGAAATGATTGGAATTATTGGATTAGTTGCTTTTAATGATCATCAAAGAAAAATACTAATCAATAAGAAGAAAAGCATGATTTGTTTTGTTGAGAAAATGGCAGATTTAGTGGCATCCAAAGCAGTATCAGAAGAAATGTTTGAGAAAGTAAAAATAAACAGAGAAGAAATTGCGGCTATACTCGAAACGGTACATGAAGGTATTCTCGGATTAGACAAACAGGGATACATCAACCATTGCAATTCTGCAGCAGAAGTACTGCTTCAGTTGCCAAAAGATGAGATTATTAAAAAACATATTGGTGCATTTATGCCTGGTGCGGTGGCACTTGATGTCTTGAAAACAGGAAAAGGATATACCGACAATGAAGAGATTTATAATACACCAAAAGGCAAGTTTCATTTCATTGTAACGGTAAAACCTATTATTAATCTTTCTCAGATTTCGGGAGCGGTTATATCTTTCAGAGATATAGAGGAAGCCCAAAAACTTGTTTATAATATGAGTCAGAGAACAATGAAATATACTTTTGAT
The DNA here is from genome assembly GCA_964553505.1 of uncultured Eubacteriales bacterium. Taxonomy (GTDB): domain Bacteria; phylum Bacillota; class Clostridia; order Peptostreptococcales; family JAAYPU01; genus JAENZQ01. The sequence goes on from CAZKKX010000128.1 coordinate 5,468, forward strand.
GATATTATTGGCGAAAGTGGAGAAATCCGGAAAATTAAAAACCAGGCACTCTTAATATCAAGAGGAAGCTCCACAGTGCTTATTACAGGAGAAAGCGGCACCGGTAAAGAGATGTTTGCAAAAGCAATCCATTATGCAAGTTCCAGATCGAAAGGACCTTTTGTAACAGTGAATTGTGGTGCTATTCCGGAAAACCTGCTTGAAAGTGAGCTTTTCGGGTATGAAAAAGGTGCTTTTACAGGGGCTAATGAAAAAGGAAAATTAGGAAAGTTTGAACTTGCCAATGGCGGGACGATTTTTTTAGATGAAATCGGAGATATGCCGCTTCATCTTCAAGTTAAATTACTTCATGTGCTTCAAAATATGAGGTTTGAAAGAGTTGGAGGAAACAGAACTGTTATTGTCGATTTAAGAGTCATTGCTGCTACTAATAGAGAATTGGAAGAAATGATTGCTGAAGGAAAATTCAGAGAAGACCTTTATTACAGATTGAGTGTTATTCCTTTGAATATTCCGCCCTTAAGATCGAGAAAAGAAGATATTATTCTTCTTATGCAGCACTTTTTGAAAAAATACAATATTTTTATGAATAAAAGCATTAACGATTTTACAGAAGAAGCTGCAAAAATATATTGCAATTATGAATGGCCGGGAAATGTCAGAGAACTTGAGAATGCTGTAGAATATGGAGTCAATATGACATTTGGGGATAAAATAGACATGGATGCAATACCGGAAAGGCTTTTGAAGAAAGATCATGCAGCTACAGCTATTATTGACAATGGGTTGCCACTTAACGAGCAGCTTAAGCTTTTTGAAAAAGAACTGCTGCTAAAAAAGCTTAAAGAGTATGGAAATACTCAAAATGCCAAATTAAAGATTGCAGAAGATTTAGGTGTAAGCAGAGCGACCCTTTACAGAAAGCTATCTGAACTGGAGATAAGCTAATAAAAATATAAAGATTAAAATTTGCAGTTAAATCAATCGCAATTCTGCGAATAAACATTAAAATATCTCTTTCAAATAAATTTAAATAATAATGAATATAAAAGAACCGGATTCATAAGAATCCGGTTCTTTATATGAATCTAAACTAATACAAATCCTGTAATTAGGAAACCGACGGCTGCTATAGCTGCAGCGACCAGTCCAAAGGGTGCCTGGGTGATGGCGTGCCTGAAGTTGTTGCAGCCGGTAGCGGCGGAAGTCAAGATGGTTGCATCTGAATAGAAGCAGATATGGCTTCCGAATATACCTGCGGAAGTAACCGCGCCGATAACGATGGCCGGATTAACATTCATAGCAGCAGCAAGAGGAAGTACGATAGGAATGGCAACTATATACATGCCCCAGCTTAAACCCATGATAAATTCAGTTATACCAAATACAATAAACACTGTAAACGGCAGCATTTGAGGTGATATATTTACCATGGCCAAATCAATACAGTATTGTATAAAACCTACTTCTTCAGAAGCACTTCCGAAGGAATAGGCCAGTACAACCATAATTAATGGCATCAGCATATTTTTAATACCGTCCATTACCGCATCAGCAAATTCTTCAGGGTCAATAATTCTC
>CAZKKX010000129.1:0-7009 GCA_964553505.1 uncultured Eubacteriales bacterium
TTCATGAATATCTACCGGTTGAAACACTTGATAGAAACCGTCTATGTAGTATAAATTATGCGTTAAATGAAATTCATTTTCCGAAATCCGATACAACTCTTAAGATAGCAAAATTTCGACTTGTTTTTGAAGAGCTATTATTTTTGCAAGCCGGACTGTTTATAATTAAGAACAGAATCCAAAACCGAAAAAAGAAGACTTGTTTTTCAAAGAAATCCATTGATCCATTTATTAAGAACCTGCCTTTTTGCTTGACAAAATCACAGCTCAAGGTGATTGGAGAAATAATAAAAGATATGGAAGGACCAAAATTGATGAACCGTTTGATACAGGGAGATGTTGGTTCAGGGAAAACGGTAATTGCGGCAGCTGCTGTATATAAGGCTTTTATTTCTTCATATCAGTCTGTTTTAATGGCGCCTACTGAGATATTGGCGCGCCAGCATTTTGAAACATTTAACGATTTTTATAGTTCTTTTTCTATTCAGGTAGCATTCCTATCCAAAAGCACATCAAATAAAGAAAGAGAAAAACTCTATCAGGAGTTAGAGGACGGCAAGATAAACTTGTTGATTGGTACACATGCAGTTCTTCAGAAAGATATTAATTTTAAAAGACTGGGACTTGTTATTACCGATGAACAACATCGGTTTGGAGTTGATCAACGTGCTTCTCTTGCAGAGAAAGGTATACAGCCGGAAATATTGGTTATGACCGCAACTCCTATTCCAAGAACTTTGGCATTAATATTATATGGAGATCTGGACATATCATTGATTACCCAGCTGCCGCCAGGAAGGAAAGAAATCAATACAATAAGTATTTCCGAGGAAGAGAGGCTTAAAGCTTATAATAAGGTTGCAGGTGAGGTAGACCGAGGAAGACAGGCTTATATTGTAGCTCCCCTAATAGAGGATTCGGAAAACTTTGAAGCTAAATCTGTAGAAACGTTATATAAAGAACTGAAAAATATTTTTAGAGGCTATAAACTTTCCGTATTGCATGGAAATTTAAAACAGGCTGAAAAAGATATGATTATGGAAGATTTCATTAAAAGCAAAACTCAAATTCTTATTTCAACAGTATTAATTGAAGTCGGAATAAATGTTCCCAATGCTACTATCATGGTTGTTGAGAGCTCTCAAAGATTTGGGCTTGCACAATTACACCAGCTTAGAGGAAGAGTAGGAAGAGGAGCGTATCAATCTTATTGCATTTTGATATATTCAGGTAGTAGCCCCATTGCAAAAAAAAGAATGGACATTATGGAGAAAACGAATAATGGATTTCTAATTGCAGAAAAAGATTTAGATATCCGTGGACCCGGTGAATTTTTCGGAACAAAGCAGCATGGTGTTCCTGAATTAAAAATTGCGAATCTTTTTAAGCACATAAAAGTACTTAAAAAAGCACAGGAAGAAGTAAATATTATTTTAAGCGAAGACCCTTTGTTGAAAAAGAAGAAAGAAAATAAAAAATTGAGGGAGGCCATTTCCCAGCTTTTCATGAAAACCGATAAATTTAGTATTTGAATCACGAACTATTGATTTTAAAAAAAATAAACATATGCAAACCTATGAATAAATCAAATAACTCTTTTAAAACAATTGGAATTTCAATCATATTACTTTTTATTATGGGAAAGTGAGTATTTAACTAATAAAGGAAAATGGGTAAAAACTTGCTTGTCATACTTTTGCCTCTGACGGTTAAATTAATAATACAAATAGGAGGTGAATAAAATGCCAAATAACACAAATCAAAAAGTTGTTCCTGAAGCAAGAGCTGCATTAAACAATATGAAAACTGAAATCGCAAATGAACTTGGTCTCAGCAACTATCAAAACATGGATAAAGGTAATTTGACCTCAAGACAGAATGGATATGTAGGAGGTTATATTACAAGAAACCTTGTACAAATGGCTGAACAACAGTTGGCAGGAAAACAACAATCTATGTAACTTTTTAAAAACATAGATGATACGGATTTGCGATATGTCGCAAATCCTTACATATTTTCAAAGCCTTGAATAGATTTTCAAAGGACATGCAATGCATGTCCTTTGAGATTGTAGACAATTGAATACTGTAGCATAAATATTCTTTTCCGTTATCTATTTGGATAAAATTGGTCAATATATAAGCCATAAAAGCCTAACCGCAAACAATCGCCGTCCATGGCTTAGGTTTGCTTACAGGCGTCCTGCCTGTTCACGGCTTTTCTATCTTATCTATTACCTCAATTTTTTAACCAAATAGCTAAAGTCATTCATATTTATGCTACAGTATTCAATTCATAAGTTACTTTGTCTTCAGTCTAAAACAGACTTTCGGCTGTTTTAGATTGTTGAAAAAGCCTACAATCTCCAGGCTTTTGAAAAATTCGAAGTTCAAGTTTAGAAGTTTATAGTGTGATGCCGCATGCCTATATTTAATACTATTCCAAGAGCAATCATACTGGTAAGAAGTGAACTGCCTCCATAACTAATAAATGGCAAAGTAATGCCTGTAACAGGCATTAATCCCATAGTCATTCCAATATTTTCGAATATTTGAAAAGCAAACATAGATAGGATACCGATTACAACAAGTCTTCCATAAGTATCTTTAGCTTTTTTTGCTGTTTTAATCAGGCGATAGAGAAATATAAGGTAAAGCAGAATGACGGTGGCACCTCCGATAAAACCTAATTCTTCTGACAAAACGGCAAAAATAAAGTCAGATTCCTGAACCGGCAAAAATTTAAGCTTTTTTTGTGTTCCGCCGAAAAGACCTTTGCCCAATAGCTTTCCCGAACCTATGGCTACTTTAGAATTCCATACTTGGTAATTTCCAGGTAAAGATAAATCTTCAGGATTTAGAAAAGCATCGATTCGGACTTTTTGATGATATTCCATAAAGCGATAGTAAATAGGAATCAGTACAACAACAACGGCTGATAGTTTTAGAAAAAGTTTTGAATCTATGCCTGCTGCAAATATCATTCCCACAGATATTACAGATATGACAGCTGCATTTCCTAAATCCGGCTCAATAAGAATAAGTAAAATAATGGGAGAACAATAAAGTCCTGCTAAGGCAACACCTTTCAAAGATGATAAAGAACTGCTGTTATTAGTTAGATATTTAGCAAAAGCCAGAATAAAAATAATTTTAACCAGCTCTGAGGGCTGCAAATCAACAGGTCCCAAATCTATCCAACCTCGGGCTCCGTATTGAACTTTTCCTACTCCGGGAATATACACGGCTAATAAGAGCAATATACAAGAGATATACATTACTTTATCAAGCCGTTCAAAGATGCTGTAATCAAAAATCAAAATAATTGCGATTGCAATTATTCCAAGTATAAAGGCCAAAGTTTGTACTTTGATTTCTCGTGTAATATGAAAAGAAGTATCATATGATGTACTCCCAATGAAAATAATACTAATAATAAACAAAATAAAAATCAGAAATATCAAAAAAATATCCAGGTTTTTTAATATATTCTTTTCAAACATAGGACGACCTCTATTCAACATTTGTTAATATATTATAGCACATGTGGAAGAAGTGTCTCAAATGTTATTTCATGGTTGTTTACTTTGCTTGACAGTAAAAGAAAAAAAATATAATATTATATATATATCTGTTACACACTGGTCCAATGATGTGATGTAATTATTTTAAGAGGAAGCATTATTCATGACCGAGCTGACTCGGTCATATTCATGTAAAGAATTAAATACAAAGGAGGTGTATCAATATTAACTTTGCAGCTATTGTCACAGGAATTATTGCGATTATTATCGGTTTTCTTATTGGATATATATTCAGAAAAACAATAGGAGAAAGAAAAATTAGCAGTGCCGAACAAAAAGCGAAAAATATTTTGTTGGACGCTGAGAATAAAGCCGAAACCATAAAGAAAGAAATTACCATAGAAGCAAAAGAAGAAGCTCATCGTCTCAGAAGTGAGATTGAAAAAGAAATAAGAGATCGCCGCTCAGAAATGCAGCGGCAGGAGCGAAGGCTAATACAAAAAGAGGAAAACATAGATAAAAAGCTGGAAAACATAGATAAAAAAGAAGAAAACATTGCGCATCAAGAGTCGCAGATATATAAAAAACAACAAGAATTAAAAGAATTACACAATAAACATATTGAAGAGTTAGAGAGAATATCCGGATACTCAACAGAAGAAGCAAAAGAGTTATTGCTGTCAATTATCGAAAAAGAGGTTCGTCATGAATCTGCCGTTATGATTAAAGAAATCGAACAGAAAACCAAGGACGAATCTGATAAAAAAGCAAGGGAAATTATAACTACTGCAATTCAGAAATGTTCGGCTGATCATGTTGCAGAGAGTACGGTATCTGTAGTTCCTCTTCCCAATGATGAAATGAAGGGAAGAATTATAGGAAGAGAAGGCAGAAATATTAGAGCGATAGAAACGTTAACAGGAATTGATTTAATTATTGATGATACGCCTGAGGCGGTTATTTTATCAGGATTTGATCCTATACGGCGAGAAATTGCAAGGGTTGCATTGGAAAAACTAATCGTTGACGGAAGGATTCATCCAACAAGAATTGAAGAAATGGTAGAAAAAGCCGATAAAGAAGTAAACAATATCATTAAGGAAGAAGGGGAACAGGCTACTTTTGATGTGGGCATCCATAACCTTCATCCTGAATTGGTAAAATTATTAGGAAGATTAAAATATCGAACAAGCTACGGACAGAATATCCTGAAACATTCTCTTGAAGTGGCACACCTTTCAGGTCTTATGGCCGCTGAATTAGGATTGGATGTGAAGTTGGCAAAACGGGCAGGGCTTCTTCATGATATTGGAAAAGCCGTAGATCACGAGGTAGAAGGAACTCATGTGGATATAGGAATAGACCTCCTTCGCAAGTACAAAGAATCCGAACATGTAATCAATTCAATGGCTTCACATCATGGAGATTATGAACCAAAGAATATGGAAGCCGTGTTGATTGCTGCTGCCGATGCATTGTCTGCGGCACGTCCCGGTGCAAGAAGAGAAACACTGGAAACTTATATCAAAAGGCTGCAGAAACTTGAAGAACTTGCAAATTCAGCATCAGGTGTAGAAAAATCATTTGCCATTCAGGCAGGAAGAGAAGTTAGAATTATTGTAAAACCTGAGGAAATGTCAGATGAAGAAATTGTATTTTTGGCAAGAAATATAAGTAAAAAAATTGAGGATGAACTGGAATATCCAGGACAGATAAAAGTAAATGTCATTAGGGAAACCAGGGCGATAGAATACGCTAAATAGAAATTAAAAAGAACTCCGTAAGGAGTTCTTTTTAATTTTATCCTTTCTCTTTGTCTTTACAAACCCCAGAGGTTATTCTAAAATTATATTTAGGTTTAATAACTTATAAGAAAGAAACTAAAATAATTTTTGATAAGCAGTAATGAATCATGAGATAATAATAATCATAAGATTTTGACTTAAGTGTAAAAACATTTTAAAATGTATTAATTATCCTATTTTGTATTGATGAGGTGTTTAAATGTTGGTATATCTGGATAACAGTGCGACAACTCCGCCATATAAGGAGGTTACTCAAACTGTAACAGAGTGTCACGATGACAATTATGGAAATCCATCTTCGTTGCACAGGATGGGTATGAAGGCTGAAAAAGCAGTTAAAGCAGCCAGAAAAATCATATGTACATCATTAAAAGCAGAGAAAAATGAGTTCTTTTTTACTTCCGGAGGCACAGAATCCAATAATACGGCAGTTTTTGGAGCTGTAGATACTTTAAAAAGATATGGGGATAGAATTATTACCTCGTCAGTTGAACATCCTTCAATTCTGAATGTTTGTAAAGCTCTTGAGAAAAAGGGATTTGATGTCAAATATTTAAACGTTAATGATAAAGGTCGCATCGATATAAATCAGTTAAATGAATATTATAACGACAAAACAATTCTTATAAGCGTGATGCATGTCAATAATGAGATGGGTACAGTTCAGCCTATTGAAGAAATTGCCGGATACAAAAAAAAGAATGAGAAAGTGTTATTTCATGTAGATGCTGTTCAATCCTATGGCAAAATTGAAGTGTTTCCCGGTAATACAGGAATTGACCTGTTGTCTGTGAGTGCGCATAAGCTTCACGGACCAAAAGGGATTGGTGGTCTTTATATTAACAGAAAAGTAAATATACCGCCTCTTATGTTTGGAGGTCAACAGGAAAATATGATTCGTTCAGGAACAGAAAATGTTCCCGGGATAGCGGGGTTTGGAAAAGCAGTAGAATTAAGTTTTTCTGAATTTCAAAATAGGATTAAACGAACAAGAAAAGTAAAGGAATATTTGACAGAAGGCATAAAAAATGCCATAAAAGATATCAGAATCAACAGCTATGAAGATCAAAGGTGTGCACCCCATATTGTAAATATCAGTTTTGCAGGAGTTCGAGGAGAAGTTCTGCTTCACATGTTAGAACAGGCAGACATATATATATCTACAGGTTCGGCATGCTCAGCAAAGAAAAGAGCGAAGAGCCATGTATTAAAAGCTTCCGGTCTTTCCGACACCGAAATAGATGGGGCTGTAAGATTTAGCTTTTCCGAATTTAATTCTATAGACCAGATGGATTATGTGTTAGAACATCTTAAAAAAAGTGTAGAACGTATAAGAAAAATTATGAGGAAGTGAAAACTATGGATAAAGTATTTCTTGTCAAATATGGAGAAATTGCCTTAAAGGGCTTGAATAAACCATATTTTGAGAAAATGCTAATAAATCGTATTAAAGACAGGCTTAAGTCATTAAAGGTGATTGATATTTATAAGTCGGACGGTATTATTTATGTTAAAATAGACGATAAAGAATCAGATGATTTGGTGGTAAAAGAGATAAAAAAAGTATTTGGGATTGCATATATCAGCCTATCCTATGAGACCGAATCAGATTTAAAAATGATATCCGATTCGGCTGTTGAATATGTAAATGCACTTATAAGAGAAAAAAAGATAAATACA
>CAZKKX010000130.1:0-7006 GCA_964553505.1 uncultured Eubacteriales bacterium
CTTTTTTTTGAGACTAAAGAGTTTGAATTCAATTAACAATCGTTTCCCTTATCAGAAATCTCCATTTCATTATACATTAAATGAAACTCTTTCTAAACCCTTTATTTCTCAACATTTTTTCGGCTATGAATAATAACCACGTTTGATAGGGTAATCTAAAGGTATTAAAAAAAAACAAATTTATTGAAAAAATAGTTTAATTGAAGGATAATAGTATTAATTAAAGGTAAAGGAGATGATGTATTATGGATTTTAAAGCACTTAGGCATATCGGTTATGGTATGTATATTGTTTCTTCCCACATAGAAGAAAAACATAATGGACAAATTGCTAATACGGTTTTTCAAATTACTTCTGATCCGGTTTTAATAGGAATAAGTATTAATAAACGAAATCTGACTCATGAATACATTACATCTTCGAAACAATTTTCTATATCAGTCATTAATATCAATGCAGATTTTAAATTTATTGGGAAATTCGGATTCAGAAGCGGCAGAGAAATAGATAAATTTAAAGATATTCATTATAAAACTACTCCTTCAGGTGTACCCGTTGTATTGGAAAAAATCAGTTCATGGATAGAATGTAATGTCATCGATTCTGTAGACTGCGGAACACATACTTTGTTTTTAGGAGAGGCATCCAATTCAGAAACTTTAGACGATACAAAGCCTATGACATATGATTATTATCATAATGTAATAAAGGGAAAATCACCTAAAACTGCTCCTACCTATATCTCTGACATGTAAACTGCAAAATTTTTCAAAAAGATTAAAACCCTTTATAAAAGGGTATATAAATATTAAAATTTATGCATAGATGAAAGGAGATTTTTTAAAATGAAGAGATATGTTTGTACCATTTGTTCCTATGTATATGACCCTGAAACCGGTGATACCGATAACGGAATCGCTCCGGGAACTGATTTTAAAGATATCGATGAGAATTGGGTTTGTCCCGTCTGCGGCGCAGGAAAAGATGCTTTCGAGGAAGAATAAAACACCATACTAATAACCTTATGCCTTTTAAATTATAGGGTTTGTTCTTTAAAGGACAAACCTTATTTTATTTTGATAATGCCAAAAAATATATAGAAATAATTTAGATGAATTTCACATTTGTAATTATTGTTACATATTATTAAAGTAGGAAAAGAATTTCCACTATCACTTCTGGAGAAATATCCTCATATAATTACTACCTTTATAAAAATAACAATCGAAAATTCTGCAGATGTAAACCCATTGTATATACTTCCCAACTATTCTAAATACCAATAATTTAATAACTCAAAAAAATTTATGGGTTTTAAGTCAAAAGATAGCCTAAGGTAAATCCTCAGGCTATCTTTCTATCTACATGTCATTGGGGACGCACATGTCAATGGGGACGGTTCTTTTTGACACGATCACAGAATCTTTTCCCATGTCAATGGGGACGGTTCTTTTTGACACGATCACAGAATCTTTTCCCACAGTAACCCATAAAAGCATATTCTACACATGTTAAATATTCATCTCATAATACAGATCCTTTGACTTATTAAATGCAACCAGAAAACAGATAGCAATGATAAAAGATACTATAATGCAGACTATTGCAATTATTGGAATCAAAAGGCATATATAAGTCACGACATTGAAAACTGCATGAAGCGACCATATGGATCTAAGACTGTCTCCATTTAAAAAGATGTTATATTTCTCTTCCATCTCTTTTACGCCACTGACTATGTTGTAGGAAATATATAGAGAAATAATAGTAGATGCGATAGCAAGGATATAAGACAAAAAACCTAAAGATGCAGAGATTCCAATTAAATCAATAAAATACAAGATGCTGGTATAAACAGCCATTCCAGTTGCATATGGCTTTACTTCCATAAACATCCGGCTTTCATCAGCCATTTCATCCAGCCCGTTTATCATAACGATATAACCTACAAAATCTGGAATCAGACCAATCTGTGAGTTACCAAGATTCAGATTGAAGTCTATAAATATCAAAAGAAACCCGATAAATATGTTTTTCATTTTATGCACTCCATTTCTTACTGTGTTCTATATCAATATATTATAACTAATATGTATTTACTAAAAGGATAATCCTTTTTGATTGATTTTTATATTTTATAAATTATAATTTTTATAGTTCTTTTTTCTAAAATATTCATATACCTATAACCTTTTTCCTTTTCAATCATAGATTATAATAAGAAGCTAAGATTTCGAGGTGAACAAAATGCCTTATTCAGCACGAGAATTGCTGGCAAGGATAATAAAATGTGAAGCCGGCGGAGAAGGGGAGACCGGAATGAAAGCCGTAGCTAATGTTGTAATGAATCGTGTTCATGCTGCATACGGTGAATATATGAGAACGGGACAGGGCGATCTTCATAAGGTGATTTACCAGCCCGGTCAATTTGACTGTGTTAGAAGCGAATTATATGGGCTACCAAATCCTCAAACCATTTGGGCATCTCCCCCTGAAGATATTCACTATGAAATTGCCGATTGGGCATTGTCAGGCAATAAATTGAATACCACAGGTGAATCCCTATGGTATATGAATCCTTTCATTCCCGATTGTCCGCCCTATTTCCCCTATAACCGCTCCGGCTATTATCAGGTGAGGATCCAAGAGCATTGCTTTTTTAATCCCACCCGGCTTTATGCAGAAACTTAACTCTAAGATATCAAAGGAGGTGTTCTATTTGCCCTCATATATGTATCCACAAAGGGCCAGATGTGCTCAGGTAAATCCTCCTGGCACACGACCTTATACACCATATTCCGGAATGCAGCCTTTTGCACCGGCTCCTACCCCGAGAGAAGAACTACAACAAGGTAATAATGTATATACCAATTCTCTTTATATTCAAGGGTATTTAGCAGAAAATGTGGGAAGATACATTAAAGCAGAATTCCTGATTGGAACTAACATGTTGATGGATAGAGAAGGCATACTTAAGGAAGTCGGTATTAGTTACATCGTAATACAAGAACCGAGAACTGACGACTTTGTGCTTTGCGACCTCTACTCAATCAAATTCGTTACTTTCTTTTATTAGAAAGAAGAGGCAACTCAATGCCTCTTCTCAATTTTTCAAGATACTCTTTCAACATAAATCTCTGCCTCACGACCGTTAAGATCCTGTTTTTCCATCTCCACCTCCGCAGATGCTTCTTTAAGCTTTAGCGCAAGGGTTTCTTTCATAATATAATCCTTAAACATCTCCAAAGCTTTACTAACTTCATTATCGGTACGATAATAAATATAAATATTGTCAAGAACTTCATAATTATTATTCTTTCTCATCTGCTGCACCTTGGATACAAATTCTCTTGCCAATCCTTCATATATAAGTTTTTCTGAAAGGGTTGTATCCAGAATGGTAAATAAATTATTTTCCATAGTTACGGTAAATCCTTCTTTAGCAGATATATTAATATCTACCAATGAGCTGTCAATTTCCGTTTCTTCCCCATCCAGATTCAGAGTAATTTTGCCTTGTGCTTCAAGTTGTGAAACAACTTCCGATGCATCCAAAGTCGATAATACCTTTGTTAGTGATTTAACCTTCTTTCCTAAAATAGGACCTGCTGCTTTGAAATCGGGCTTCAGGCTGTAATTCATATATTTTTCTAATTTTTTTTCGAAGATAACTTCTTTAACATTTAGTTCTTCTTTTAAAAGCTGTGTCATGTCACCAATGAGAGCTTCGAATTTGCCGTCTACCAAAATTTTCTGCAGTGGTTGTCTGACTTTGATTTTTTCCTTTTCACGTGCCGCACGGCCGAGACCGACTAAGTCCCTAATCAGATCCATTCGTTCTTCGACTACAGCATCTATCAGCGTTTCATTGATTTCAGGATAATAGGCAAGATGAACCGATTCTTCACCGGAAAGCTTTTTATAAATTTCATCAGAAAGAAAAGGTGCAAAAGGTGCCATAAGCCTGGATACACCTAATAATACTTCATAGGTGGTATTATAAACCGATATTTTATCCTCACTGAGTTCAGTTGCCCAGAAGCGTCTTCTCGCCCTTCTAATATACCAATTGGACAAATCTTCATCTACAAATTCCTGTATGCTTCGTACCGCTTTCATCAAATCATATGCTTCCATCTCTTCTATAACATTTTTAACCAGTTTATTGTATTTAGATAAAATCCATCGATCCAATTCAGGTCTATTGTTATATTCGACGAAATCAGCCTTTGGGTTCATTTTATCCGTATTGGAATAAAGCACAAAGAAATTATAGACATTTCTGAGAGTTCCAAAAAACTTGCTCTGTACTTCTTTCAATCCTTCCTCGTCGAATTTAGTCGGTGTCCATACAGGGGAAACATAAAGAAGATACCATCTGGTAGCATCCGCTCCGTATTTTTCCAAAAGGGTAAAGGGATCTACCGTATTCCCTCTGGATTTAGACATTTTCTTTCCTTCCTTATCCAGGATTAAATCATTCACAAGAACATTTTTATAAGGAGAAACACCTTTAACAAAAGTGGAAATCGCTAATAGCGAATAAAACCAACCTCTTGTCTGATCGATACCTTCACATATAAAATCTGCCGGAAACAATTCTTCGTCAAATTCCTCGCTGTTTTCAAAAGGATAATGATGTTGGGCAAAAGGCATTGCCCCGCTGTCAAACCAACAATCAATTACTTCATTGACGCGTGTCATAGTCTCTCCACATTTATCACATTTAATGTGTACTTCGTCCACATAAGGTCTATGCAATTCGATATCTTCAGATATTTTTTCAATGGCCTTTTCGACTAATTCCTTTCGGGAGCCGATGGACTGCAGATTACCACACTGACATTTCCAAATGTTTAACGGAGTTCCCCAGTATCTGTTTCTTGACAATGCCCAGTCATTCAGGTTCTCCAGCCAATTGCCGAACCGCTTCTCCCCAACATAATCCGGATACCAGTTAACCGAATTATTATTTGAAATCAAAAGGTCTTTCAGTTTTGTCATTTCAATATACCAGCTTGGCTTAGCATAGTAAAGCAAAGGCGTCGAGCACCGCCAGCAATGCGGATAGTTATGATCCATCTTTTCTTTTGAGAATAACTTTCCTTCGGAATGCAGCCATTTAATAATGTCTACATCACAGTCCATGACGAATTTATCTTTCCAAGGTGTTTCTATATATTTACCATCTTCCCCAACAGGGTTAGGAACCGGAAGATCATATTTTCTTCCAGTCTGATAGTCATCTTCTCCAAAAGCAGGTGCCGTGTGAACAATACCTGTGCCATCCTCTGTTGTTACATAATCATTGCATGTTACAAAAAAAGCTTTTTTATCCACATTAACAAAGGGCATGAGCTGCTCATATTCAATGTGCTCCAGCTCTATTCCTTTCATGGTTTCTAATGTTGTATAACCTTCTCCCAAAATCTTATCGGCCAGTTCCTTTGCAACATAATAAACATTTCCTCTTGATTCTGCCTTAATATAATCCACATCAGGATGTACAGTAAGGGAAACATTGGCGGCAAGTGTCCATGGTGTTGTAGTCCATGCAAGGAAATATTCATCTGCATCCTTTCTTTTAAATGCTACAACTACTGTATTTGTCTTGACTTCTTTGTAGCCTAAAGCCACCTCGTGAGAAGCCAATCCCGTTCCGCATCTGGGACAGTACGGCAATATTTTATGCCCTTCGTATATCATATCCTCTTCAAAGAACTTTTTTAATATCCACCATTCCGATTCTATATAATCGTTATTAAGGGTTATATATGGGTTGTCCAAATCAATCATATAGCCCATTTTACGTGTCATATCCCGCCATTGTCTTTCATAAGTAAAAACAGACTCTTTGCATTTTTCATTAAAATTATCCATTCCATAAGCTTCTATTTCCTGCTTATTGGATAGGTTTAACTGTTTTTCAACTTCTATTTCCACAGGCAGTCCGTGGGTATCCCATCCTGCCTTCCTTTTAACTCTATACCCTCTCATCGTTTTATAGCGACATACACTATCCTTTAATGTTCTGGCAATAACATGATGAATTCCTGGTTTCCCATTTGCCGTAGGAGGACCCTCATAAAACACAAAGGAAGGTTTTCCTTCTCGTGTTGTAACACATTTTTCCAATAATTTATTCTGATCCCATTGATCTGACTGCAAACCTTGTATTTCTGCTATAGGTTTATCCGATAGATTTTTTAACATCGTTACTCCCATCCTTTCAGTATTAATCTCATATCATTAAACACTTTGTATTATTGTTTTCTCAAATATATTTACTATTAGCTTATATCACAGTTTCGAAAACTATATCATAAAAAAAGCCCTGGATATTGTCCAGGGGCGATTGATCCGCGGTACCACCCTATTTGTAGGAAAAATTAATCCTATATCTCTTTGATACGTAACGTGCATAAACCGTGTATTCTTAGTGAATATTTCAGAATACAGGCTCCAAGGTGATCTTCAGAATCGCCTATGTTAACAATCTCCCAGCATTTCAATTGTCTCTCTTTAAAACAGTACGAACCTACTTGCCTCTTCTTCGCCTCTGCAAAATGTAGTTTTACAATTCATTTTATACAAATAGACCTTCAAATGTCAAGTATTACGCTTAATATTTATTAAGGTCTTAATTGAGAAGGATGGTATATTACACATTTTCTTATTAATTCTACTGTATTGCTATATAACTGTTTAAAGTATTGAACAATAAAAAATGGGTATGAACTGCCCATTTTTATTCAAGATTCAATTTCTTTTTCAGAATATATTTAGTCAATATAAAGTAACCTGCTGTAATAATTGCCACATAAGTAAAAACAATAAAAAGGAGTGTCTGTATTTCTAAGAAGGTTGTGAAATCATAATTTTTAAAATGATCCATTGAAAGTACGTAAGCTGACAAGAATAATCTACTTATGGTCCCCAAAACAATATACATACCAAACGAAGCCAACAGTTTATGCTTATTGAATAAATGTCCCAGAGCAATAGC
>CAZKKX010000131.1:0-6998 GCA_964553505.1 uncultured Eubacteriales bacterium
TGACCATATCCATTACCTTTTTTGCATTTGAAGTACCATGGGCTACTGCTACTTTTATATTCGTATCTCCAATTGGAACTTCCGCTTCTTTAACTCCTTGAATCCCTCTCACAGGAGTATATTCAATCTCTTCAATATTTTTATTGGTAAGAATATCTGCTACTGTTCTCAGAGCTGCTTCCATAACTCCCCCTGTAGCACCGAAAATAACACCTGCTCCGGTATATTCTCCAAGTAAATCCTGATCAAATTGCTCATCATCATTTAATGTCCGGAAATCAATTCTTGCCTGTTTTATCATTCTTGCCAGTTCTCTTGTTGTTAGCACAGCATCTACATCATTTCCCATTTCAGGGCGAATAATTTCAGATTTTTTAGATGTACAGGGCATAATAGATACAACAAACATTTTTTTAGGGTTGATATTGTTTTTCTCAGCATAATAGGTTTTAAGAATCGCACCCATCATCTGATGAGGTGATTTACAGGTTGAAAGGTTCTCCAGTAAATCAGGGTAATTATATTCACAATACCTGATCCATCCCGGTGAACAGGAAGTGATCATTGGCAGTGTACCGTTATTTTTAATCCTTGATATTAGCTCCGTACCTTCTTCCATAATTGTAAGATCCGCAGCAAAATTCGTGTCAAATACTTTATCAAATCCTATTTTTTTCAATGCATCAATCATTTTTCCCGTAGCTCTTGTTCCAATTGAATACCCGAATTCTTCTCCTATGGCTGCTCGAACTGCCGGAGCCGTTTGTACTACTACAAATTTTTCCGAATCATCTAAAGCTTCCCAAACCCTGTCAATATCATCTTTTTCTCTGAGGGCTGCCACAGGACAGGCTTCTATACATTGTCCACAGTATATACAGTTGGTTTCATCCATACCCACTTCAAAAGCAGGAGCCACTTTGGTATCAAACCCTCTGTTGACAAAATCCAATACCCCTATCCCCTGTACGTTTCTACAGGTGTTTATACATCTTCCGCACAAAATACACTTATTGGGGTCACGAACTATAGACGGCGAAAAATTATCGATGGGCAATAATTCTTTTTTGCCGTCGTAAGGGATCTCATTTATGCCCAATTCTTTTGAAAGCTTCTGCAATTCACAATCTTCACTTCTCACACAAGTTGTGCATTCCCGATTATGGTTGGACAATATTAATTCAAGGGTTGATTTTCTTGCATCTCTGACTTTTTTGCTTTTAGTATTAACTACCATACCATCGTATACAGGATAGACACATGATGCCTGAAGTGCCCTTGTTCCTTCAACTTCAACAACGCACATACGACAAGCACCAACTTCATTTATATCCTTTAAATAGCATAAGGTGGGGATATCGATTCCTACCTTCTTTGAAGCTTCTAATATCGTCATGCTGTCCGGCACAGAAACTTCTATACCATCTATTGTTAAGGTGACGAATTGTTCTTTATCCATTTTATACGCTCCTTTCCCTTTCAGCTTTTTATGATGGCCTTGAAAGGACAAGCTTCAAGACATGCACCACATTTTATACATTCATCCTTATTAATGGAATAAACTGTTTTACCTTTATCTCCGCTAATACATTCTACAGGGCACTTACCTGCACAGATACCACACTTCTTACAAAGCTCTGGATCAATACTGTAAGTCAATAAATCCTGGCAAACCCCTGCAGGGCATCTCTTTTCCTTTACATGAGCTTCATATTCATCCCTGAAAAATCTAAGAGTCGACAGGATTGGATTTGGTGAAGTCTGACCTAATCCGCATAGAGCAGAGGCTTTGATGTTATATGCCAGTTTTTCAAGCCTATCTATATCCTCCGGCACTCCTTGCCCATTTGTTATTTTTTCTAAAATTTCATACATCCTTTTTGTCCCGATTCTGCATGGAGGACATTTGCCACATGATTCATCCATAGTGAATTTCAGGAAAAACTTCGCTATATCTACCATACAGTTATCTTCATCCATCACGACCATTCCTCCGGAACCCATCATAGAGCTTAATTCTATCAGGTTATCATAGTCAATAGGAGTATCCAGATGATCTCTGGTAATACATCCTCCGGAAGGACCTCCGGTCTGAACTGCTTTAAATTTCTTTCCGTCGGGAATCCCACCCCCTATTTCAAAAATAACTTCTCTTAGGGTAGTTCCCATCGGAATCTCTACCAATCCGGTGTTGTTTATTTTTCCAGTCAAAGCAAAAACTTTTGTTCCCTTGCTTTTTTCAGTTCCAATACCTGAAAACCATTCCGGACCGTTTAAAATTATCTGTGTAATATTTGCATATGTCTCCACATTACTTAATAATGTAGGTTTCTGCCACAATCCTTTATTAGCCGGAAAAGGAGGTCTCGGTCTTGGCATTCCTCTTTTACCTTCAATGGAATTTAAAAGTGCCGTTTCTTCTCCACAAACAAACGCACCTGCACCTAATCGAATATTTAAATTAAAATTAAACTCTGTATTAAATATATTATTGCCTAATAGTCCCATTTCTTTTGCCTGATTGATGGCAATCTGTAACCGCTTAACCGCAATGGGGTATTCGGCTCTTACATAGACATATCCTTCATTTGCACCTATTGCGTATCCTGCAATAGCCATCGCTTCAATAACAGCATGGGGATCTCCCTCAAGAATAGAACGATCCATAAAAGCTCCCGGATCGCCTTCGTCAGCATTACAAACGACATATTTTTGCCCACCTTCTATTTTGCTGGCAAATTCCCATTTTTTACCTGTTGGAAAACCACCACCGCCTCGACCCCTCAGACCAGATTGCTGAATCATCTTTATAACTTCCATTGGTTCCATCTCATTCAAAACTTTTCCTAATGCTTGATATCCATCCATTGCGATGTATTCATTAATATTTTCCGGATCAATAACACCGCAGTTTCGCAAAGCAATTCTCTTTTGTTTTTTATAGAAATCAACATTATTAAGGGATCGAACAGTATCTTTTTCAAAGGCGCCTTTATAAAGAAGATCTTTTACAATTCTTCCTTTGAGTAGATGCTCTTCTACAATAGTTGGAACATCCTGTATTTGAACTTTGGCATAAAATGCTCCTTCCGGATAGACTATGCATATGGGTCCTGCTTCGCACAAACCGAAACAACCGGTTTTTATTATTTTAACTTCCTGATCCAAATGTTGCTTTTTTAATTCTTTTTCAAACTTTTCCATGATTGCTTCCGAATTTGATGCCGTGCACCCTGTTCCTCCGCAAACCAGTACATGTGCTCTGTATAAATCCATGGACATTACCTCCTTTTCTTAATTCGTAACATCATCTATTTGGAATATCACACTATTTCTAATTATTATCTTCTGCTGTTCCGTGGGAACTATATTTTGGGTTTACCATTCCTATGGTGTATTCGTCAATGACATGACCGTTGACAATATGCTCAGAAATTACTTTTTTTGCTCTTTCCGGCGTCATTTCTATATAAGTCACTTTTTCCTTGCCCGGCTCGAAAACCTCTATAACAGGTTCAAACCTACAAATACCGATACATCCTGTCTGACCAACGGAAACATCCTTTAGATTTCTGGTTTTAACCTCTTCGACCAAAGCTTTTAAAACAGGGCGAGCACCTGCACTGATACCACAAGTCGCCATTCCAACTACAATTCGAATAGCTGTACTTTCTTTTCTTATTCCCATTTTACTTTTTGCTTCTTCACGAATCTTAGCAAGCTCTTCCAAAGATTTCATTCTTATACCTCCTAAATTACTTGCTATATTTTGCAAGTATTTCTTTAATATCCGATTCCTTTAATCTGCCATAAACCTCTTCATTGATCGTCAAAACAGGAGCTAAGCCGCAAGCGCCGATACATCTCGTTCCTTCAAAGGTAAAGCGCCCATCTTCAGTTGTTTCACCAAGTTCAATCCCCAACTCTTGGCTTATTGTATCAACAATTTTTTGGGCGCCTCTCACATAACAAGCAGTCCCCAGGCATACACTTATGGTATATTTACCTGTAGGTTTTAATCTAAATTGAGAATAAAATGTTACAACACCATACACTTCTGCAAGAGGCATGTTAAGTTTATTAGCGATTACTTTCTGAACTTCCAATGGAAGGAATCCAAAAATTCCCTGTCCCTCCTGAAGTATTGTCATAAGAGCTCCGTCAATACCTTTATGCTTTTCAATCACTTTATCCAGCTTAGCAAAATTTTCTTCACATAAAAAACTGGTTGGCATAACCTTTTCTCCTTTCATTAGCAAATATGCAGTCTGATTCCCTATTAAATCACGTTAAAATGGTTAATATGCTTATGAAATAACCAATTCAGCTTTAACTGATACAGGACTAATTCAACTTTGTTATAATTATAACAAGGTTTTTCGTTTTTGTGAATAGGCCTTTCATAATTTTTATTTTTTTTTTGAAATCAAGATTACTTATTATATATTTTTATAATTACTATAAATTTTTTACAGTTTGAAAATATAATTGGAATCATATGGAATTAAGAACATCATCGATAAGCACGGTTTTGATAAAATATAAACAATAAAGAATGGTAAATTTTACGACAATTTGTTTTTTGTTACTAAAAAGATGGTTACTAAAAAGGTAAGAAATTCCGAAATAGGAACAGATATCCACAGACCATTTTCCCCTATGGCATTAGGAAGTATTAACAAAGCTAAGGCTACAAAAACAAAACCTCTTAAAAGCTGTATAATGTTAGAAATTTTTGGTTTTTCAATAGCTTGAAAATATGCAGCAAGTATCATATTCACACCGGTAAATAAAATACCTGTAAAGAATAACCGCATCGCATGGGATGCAAGATTAATAAGATTTTCTTCTTCATTAAACAGCTTTATAATTATTTCCGGTTTTACAACACTGAAAAAGAGCATTACAAGACCTATTGCCAAAGATATATTAATTGATAGCCGAACAATGGTCTTAACCCTTCCATATTCTTTTGATCCATAGTTATAACTTACGAGAGGTTGTAATGCCTCAGCTATACCTGCAAACCCTAAAATCATGAATTCGTTAACATACAGCAAAATACTAAAAGCTGCCACTCCGATTTCCCCAATCATATGAATGACAATCCAGTTTCCTGCAATAATAATCAATGTAATTGAAATTTGAGAAATGAAGTTTGGAAAACCATTTTTCAATATCCGCTTTATATCCACTATATTCAGTTTTTGAATGTGAAAGAATAATTGTCCTTTATGTGAAACAAAATGAAAAATCAAATAAGTAAAGCTTATTATCTGGGCAATACCTGTAGCAAATGCTGCTCCTTTTAGCCCCCAATGAAAGATAAAAATAAAAACATAATCCAAAACCGCATTTGTAACTGCTCCGATTATCAGGGAAATCATTGACTTAACGGGTTCTCCGTCATTTCTTACGGCGCTTTCAAAAATAATCACCGAAACATAAAAAAAAGAAAAGAGTGAAAAAACAAGCAAATAATCTTTTACTCCCTGAAACAGCGCTTCATTTGATCCTAACATATAAACGATTCTGTCAATAAACAATACGGAAAATATTGTATAAACAAGTGAAATAATAATAGACAAGATAAAGGCTTGATTAAAGATAGCATTGGCCTTCTCTTTTCTTTTTTCTCCAAATTCTATAGAAATAGCTGCTGCCGCCCCGAATCCTATGGTAAATGCAACCGCATTTAAAAAGGGAAATACAACCCCCGCTATATTAATAGCCGCAAGCCCATTACTTCCGATTCCATTACCAATAAATATTCCATCTAAAATAATGTGAACAGAAAGAACCATCAATCCGGCTGTAGACATAAAAAAATAGTGAAAAAATAGTTTTCCAACAGTATCGTTTTTTAAATCATATTTTGTTGACATAATCGTTACCTGTTCCTTTTATTCCTATAACGATTATACTCTACTCTCTATATATGTCGTCAATAGTTTTTAACTGAAAAAGTGTATATAATTTAATTAAAGCGAGTAAAAGCTCGCCTCAGGTCGAAGACAAAGTATCATGAAGAATGGTTATATAATCATCTTTAGTGTCCTCAGCCGTACTAAAGACAGGGTAATAATAAAAAAATTGAAGCAAGAGAAAAATATGGAGATAGGTTGTTGCTAAAAATTTCTCTATTAAAGGAAATCAGCAGTAAAAAGGTTTGTATATCTCACTATATATTCTCTCGCTTCTAATTGCTCCCTTTCTTATTTTGCATTGGGTATTCTCTTTATATCATCCGGTGTTATCTCGATTGAAAAAAAATAATCCTCAGGAAAGGATTAATCACAAGTAAACAGATTATTTTCCTTTCCAAACACGGGAGGCATATGCATTTCTGCAAACACCCATCGTCTGATAAACCATAGCCTTCGCCTTAGGCGAATCAGATCGGAAAAATTAATTTTATAGTTTATATATAAAAATATTATAACACAAGAAATTTGAAAATCAATTTTTTATGTTATAATTCAATTTAAGAAATTTAGTCCAGGAGGTATCAAAATGAACCGGTACAGTCGGAATATGAATATGCTTTCAAAAGAAGAGAATGAAAAACTGAAAAATTTCAACGTATGTGTAATCGGCTGCGGAGGCCTCGGCGGATATATTTTGGAGTTTTTGGCAAGATTAGGCATTGGGCATCTGAGGGCAGTTGATGGAGATGTTATTGAAATATCTAACCTAAACCGCCAAATATTAGCCCTTGAGTCGAACATTGGAACACAAAAAACTGAAGCTTTAGGTAAAAGGATGCGTCAAGTCAATGCCCATATAAAACTGGATGTCATTTCAGAATTTTTAAATGAAAAAAATGCTCCTGATATCATTTCCGGTCATGATGTCATCGTTGATGCTCTTGATAATCTTTCCGTCAGAAAAACACTACAAAGACATTGTCGGGAACAGAATATTCCCCTTGTACACGGTGCGATAGCAGGATGGTACGGACAAGTATGCACCATTTTTCCAGGAGACGATACACTGGA
>CAZKKX010000132.1:0-6873 GCA_964553505.1 uncultured Eubacteriales bacterium
GTTGGGTCCCCGTGCCCAACGGTTTATTTCGTAGGGTTGGGTCCCCGTGCCCAACCGCTGTCGTCAAAAAATAAAGGAATTCTGACAACCAAAATCCCTAAATATTTTAAATTAGAATTTGCACACAAATTCTTACCTCAAATCTTAAATCTTAAATTCGCAAAGATCTTTATTTTTTCTCATCATACTTGAGCACAGCCGTAAATGCTTCCTGCGGCACTTCCACTTCTCCAAATTGACGCATTCTCTTCTTACCTTCTTTTTGTTTCTCCAGCAATTTTTTCTTTCTTGATATATCCCCACCGTAACACTTAGACAATACATCTTTCCGTAAAGGTCTGACAGTTTCCCTGGCAATAACCTTTGTCCCTACGGAAGCTTGAATAGGAACTGCAAACATATGTCTTGGAATTACCTCTTTAAGCTTTTCGCATACAAATTTACCTCGGTACTGAGCCTTGCTTTCATGAACAATCATGGAAAATGCGTCTACCATTTCTTTATTTAACAGAATATCTAACTTCACTAATTTAGATCTCTCATAACCCTTTAAATCATAGTCCAAAGACCCGTATCCTCGAGTCTTGGATTTTAAGGCATCAAAAAAATCATAAATCACTTCATTCAAAGGCATATCATAGTGAAGCATCACTCTATGGGTATCGAGGTATTCCATATGTTTCATTACTCCTCGGCGTTCCTGACACAGTTCCATGATATTTCCCACATAATCATTAGGCACCATAATATCTGCCTCCACAATAGGTTCTTCCATGTATTCAATTTGCTGTACAGGAGGCAAGTTTGAAGGATTTTGAATCATTTCAACAGTACCGTCTGTTTTTGCTACTTTATATATAACACTGGGCGAGGTGGTAATAATGCCTAAATCAAACTCTCTCTCCAGTCTTTCTTGGATAATTTCCATATGAAGCAATCCTAAAAAACCACATCTGAAACCAAACCCAAGAGCAGTTGACGTTTCGGGTTCAAATACAAAAGCCGCATCGTTAACTTGAAGCTTTTCAAGAGCATCTTTAACATTTTCATATTTTTCTCCCTCGGCAGGGTAAATACCACAATACACCATAGGTATAACTTTTTTATATCCGGGGAGCGGTTTATCAGTAGAATGATTCGCATTGGTAATGGTGTCACCAACCCTTGCATCCGCCACTTGTTTTATACTGGCAGTAATATATCCAACATCGCCGGCGTTTAAAACAGGGACCGATTTTGGAGAAGGAGCAAAAACACCTGTTTCCGTAACTTCATAGGCTTTTTTTGAAGCCATCATTTTAATTTTGTCACCCTTCTTTATACTTCCGTCAAAAATCCTTGTGTAGACCACTACTCCCTTGTAATTATCATAATATGAATCAAAAATAAGTGCTTTGAGATTTTTATCTGCATCTCCTGCAGGTGCGGGAATCTTTTTCACTACTGCTTCCAGAACATCTTCAATATTAACCCCTTCCTTAGCAGATATTAAAGGGGCCTCTTCTGCATCAATTCCCAAGATTTCTTCTATTTCCTTTTTTATTTCATCCGGTCTTGCACTTGACAAGTCGATCTTATTAATAACCGGTACTATTTCCAAGTCTTCTTCAATGGCAAGATAAGCATTGGCAAGTGTCTGGGCTTCAACACCCTGAGTTGCATCCACAATCAGAAGTGCTCCTTCGCAGGCCGCCAGACTTCTTGATACTTCATAATTAAAATCCACATGTCCCGGAGTATCTATAAGATTAAAGATATATTCTTGTCCATCTTTTGCTTTATAAACCAAACGTGTGGTCTGAAGTTTAATAGTGATTCCTCTTTCTCTTTCAATATCCATATTGTCAAGAAATTGTTCCTTCATATCTCTTTGAGAAATCAGCCCGGTCTTTTCTAAAATCCTGTCCGCAAGAGTAGATTTACCGTGATCGATATGTGCAATAATACTGAAATTTCTAATATTATTCTGATGCATTCTGTATCGTTTCCCTTCACCATTTTTTCATAAATAATAGGACATTTATATATAGAGACTGTTATCCAGAGTCGCAACAATTATAACACAATATAAAATACTTAAAAAGTACTCGATTCAAAATTAAATTTGTCGAGTACCCTTTGGATTAAAATCTTCTTTTTTAAATAATAATTTGATCTTTCTTTTTAATTTATATAAAACAACCCGGGTTTTCTGTATTGCAGAACTGCTGGTATCATAGATGTTTTTCATGACCTCTTTATCATTAACATCAATTTCCTTTCCAACAAGAAAAATTTTCAATGTTTCACTATTGATGCGTTTACACCCGAAAAACATTTCTCTTTCGCAACCCATCATATTGCTATATTCTTGATCTACTAAAACAATCCCTTGAAAAAAAAGAAAAATTACTAAAAAGACAAGTATTTTTTTCCTTTTAAGATTCTTTCTTTCTTTTTTTATTTTCATCTTTTGTTCTAATCTTCCCATTGATACCACCTTATATATATAATAGCTATTTCTTGATATCATTGATGACCGAATACAGTATTTCGGCAAAACAATCGGCTGTTTTTAAAGCCTCTTTGATATCATTTTCATTATCGCCTATTTCAAGTAATATATAATAATCAGAAACATATTCGTTAAACTTATAGGGCTTTTCAATAATACCATCATCTAAACCGGGATAAATTAGATTTCCTTTATATAAAATATAGTTGGCAAATGTCTTTAATTCATTGTAATTATCATTTTTTGACCCTACTACGATACTATATTTTGCTGCCTTAGTATTATCTATTACAATTGTATTCTGTTTGTCTGCCTTATAATCTGCAGCATCCCGGTGAATATCTATTACTATTTTAACCGATTTGTTTTCTTCTAATCCTTTTTTGATGGTCTCAAGAGATCTTCTGTAAGATTCATTATAAGAAGGATAATCATGAATAGTTTTATTATGAATAACTTTTACTCCTTTACTTTCCAACCGTTGTGCCATTCTTTCGCCGACTTCTCTTACAGTCCCTGGTTCATCAACAGAGTGATAATTATCTATTACTACCGGCTCATAGGATTCAGTCGCATGAGTATGGTAAATATAGACAATAGGTTTTGAAAAATCAAAACTGACTCTTTCAGGCAATTTTGCTTTCTCTGATGATATAATCTGATAATTGACACCCTCATCGGTTTCATCATTCTCTTCCACTTCAGGTATATCCGGCACCTCTTTTCTTTCAGAATAATTGCTGCGATTAATTTGTGAAGATGCTGTAGCAGTACCGTCTCCCGATATTACAGGATATATGTTTTTAATAATCTTTTTAAAGAAATTATCACTGTTTACCTCTTCTTCTGCTATAGATCGACTCACATCTGAACCCCTGCTTATTACCGGGAAAACACTTTTAAAACATTGTTTAAACATGTCATCTTCCTCGTTGGCTTGTACATTGGAATAACCCTCAAAAGATATATACGCCCAAAAAAAGAAAAAACATAAAATCATTGTAACTATAATTGAAAGAGGAAGATACCCTTGCTTTTTCAAAAAATGCACCTCATTTCATAAGTCTTTCATCTTATAAAGTATATGACGCATTATTATTTGATATGAATAACTATTTTTAATTAATGTATTTGTTTACATCCTCAAGCTTCAATCCCGGATGTAAAGAAATATTAAGTGCATTAGCGATGATTTGAGAAAAATCCTGAACAAGTGCATCGATATCATTTGCTGTAACGATCATCTTTCTGCTGCATGTATTCAGCATTTCATTAACAATATTTCCATTATTTTTAAGGACTTGGGATAATTGACCGAAATAATTACCTATCTTTTGATCATTATCACACTGACCAAGCTCTTCTATAGAATCAAAGACTACTGTGAAAGAATCTATTACAGTGGGAACACCTATTGCAACTACCCGTATACCAAGACTATCACTGTTAAGCTGCAATCTTCTGTTTCCGACCCCTGCCCCCGGGTTAATACCTGAATCCGTAATCTGAATGGTCGTATTGATTCTTTCTACTCTTCTTGCTGCTAAAGCGTCCACTGCTATGATTAAATCAGGGTTCACTTTCTCTGCAGCACCTTTAATAATCTCAACTGTTTCTATCCCTGTAGTTCCCATAACTCCTGGAATAAGTGCACTGACACATGACATGGATTCATCCTTGTCCTTTTTATAAGTCAAGAAAAATTGTCTTGTCACTTTTATTTTGGATACGGTTAACGGACCTAAGGCATCGGGAGTAACTCTTTGATTCCCCAATCCTACAACCAATACTTTTAAATCATCTTTGAACTGAATAATGTTTCTCAGCTCATTTGATAATGCCAAACTGACTTCGTCCTTCAGATCAGAATCTGCATTGCGCAATCCGGGAACTTCCAATGTTATATAATTCCCTTTAGGTTTTCCTAATGCTTGGCTTCCGTTCTCATCTGTAATTTCAATTCGAGTGATATCTACACTTCCTTTATTGGCTTTATCCACCACAACACCACTTATTTCAACGTTATTTTCCTCATCATACATTTCCTTGCTTTCTAAAGCTAAATCTGTTCTGAACAAACCTAACACCTCCGTAAAAGCCTCATGATTTTGAAAACTCTTTTTTTTATTCTGTACAGTTAATCAAGTCTTAATCTATCTTTTCCAACCCACATAGAAATATGCAAATCTATTCAATAACACCCTTTTGTATTGTGTTATAAAAGAATGAAAATTTTGCATACTATTAGAGAATAAAGAAATGTCATCGCGAGCAAAGCGCGGCGATCTATCTATAAGAAATAGAAATTTTTTCTTGATTAATTCAGATATTAGTGATACCATAATCCAAGCAGTATTCTGCATGAGAGGGGTGAAAGAATGGCAAACATTAAATCTGCAAAGAAAAGAATTCATGTAATTAACAAAAAAACCGCCAGAAACAAAAGAGTCAAAGAACATGTTAAAGTAATTTTGAAAAATTTCGAAGCAGCAATTGCAGAAGGAAATATTGAACTTGCAAAAGAAAAACTTAATCTGGCAGAAAAGAAGCTAAGAAAAGCTGCATCCAAAGGAATTATCCATAAGAACGCAGCTTCAAAAAAAGTTTCTACACTGACTAAAAAATTTAATTCTGCGGTAAAAAATGCAGGTTAGCCATCACCCGTTCAAATTCCCCACCAAGCGTACAAGTTCAGTATGCAAATAAGAGAGAGGTCGTTCCTCTCTCTTTTTAATGTAAACCCTTCTATATTTACTCTATACTCCATAATCTATACTCTATACTCCATCTTTATTCCTATTCATCATTCATGAAACTTCCGAATATAATTTATTATAGAACAGGAGGTTTCAAATGGATAAGACAATCAAACCAAAAAAATATGACTTTAGCCTTATTGAAGGCATCTCAAAAAAACAGCTGAATGAACACTATAAACTCTATGAAGGATATGTCAACAACCTCAACAAAATATTACAGATCCTTCAAGAAAAAACGATTTTAACAACAGGAACAACATACAGCGAGGCAAGGAGCTTAGCATTAGGAGAAACCTATGCCTTAAACGGAACAAAGCTTCATGAACTTTATTTTGAAAACATGGGAAACTCAAAAAAACAACCAACCGGATTAGTCCTAAAATGGATTTTAAGAGATTACGGTTCTTTTGAACAATGGAAAAGAAGATTTATAGAATACGCTTTATCTGTCCGCGGTTGGGTGGTATACACCTTCGATCCCATCGACATGAAAACACATATAATTGGACAGGATGCCCATGATGTAGGAAGCGTCTGGCGCTCTACTCCTTTGCTGGTTTTGGATGTATATGAACACGCATATATGATTCAATTCGGAATTGACAGAAAAGCCTATATTGATGTATTTTTCAAAAACATCGAATGGGATATCGTCAACCAAAGAGCAGCTGAATCCATGTTTGCTTCTTTGATGTTAACTTACAGTAACAGATAAATGGGCAAATCATGCCCATTTATCAAAACCCCCCTGCGCTAATTCAGTTCAC
The DNA here is from genome assembly GCA_964553505.1 of uncultured Eubacteriales bacterium. GTDB lineage: Bacteria > Bacillota > Clostridia > Peptostreptococcales > JAAYPU01 > JAENZQ01. The sequence goes on from CAZKKX010000132.1 coordinate 6,021, forward strand.
TTTTTAGAAGATATTTATTTACTATTTCTTTTCGGTAATTTTCTACAGCCTCAAAATTCATATTTGGGATATAATTAGTCTCAAGATCATCATGAATTATTTTTGCTCTTTGAATACATTCAACCCCTTTATCGAGAAGCTCTTCCATAAGCCTTTCGCTGTCCTTTATCATCTCTTTATATTTGCACATTCCGTTCCAATGTATGTAATCGTTCAAATTAATGATTTCCTGAGCATCAACCTTCAATTTATGATAATAATTGGACGATACAAAAGCAAGTTCCAATTCCGGAATCACAATATGTTCTATTTTGTTATCAGGAACCATTGAACAATAAAAACATTCAATATCAAATCCTCTGTATTTTGAACTTTCCTTTATAATACTCATTATCTTATTTCCATTAATTCCTACAGGACCTTTAATAACATATATTTTTTCAAACCCATCAATCAGACTGTCGATATAATTTACATTCCCCTGAGGTGTCAATGCACTGGCAAAGAATTTCTTTACCTTGCCTGTTTTCTTTGATAGTTCTTTATGAGAGAATTCTATATTCACTAATCTGGCTGCTTCTTTATAGATTTCCACCTCATCCAACGCATTCTCATAGATAGAATTCATATTATCGTATATTTTTCTGGAAGCTCCAAAATAATTGTATGCTTTCTCAAAATTAAATTGAACCCATCTGTTGCACTTCAATATATCCTCTTTATTGACTCTGATGTCTTCCTCGTTCCAGAAATCACCCAAATTAATAATCATATCCACCGCGCCTGGGTTTTTGGGGTCCACTACATGGGGTGCCGTCCCATCTATCAATGCGATTTTCAAATCTTTAATGAT
>CAZKKX010000133.1:0-6871 GCA_964553505.1 uncultured Eubacteriales bacterium
TGATCCAGAAAAAAGGAGGAGCCGTTCTACTAGATTTTCCAATTCCCGAATGTTTCCTGGGAAATCCATTTTTTGCATATGTATTATAACATCCTCAGATATAGTCTTACTAAGCCCATACTTTCTATTCAACTTATGTAAAAAATGAAGCGTTAGAGATGGGATATCTTCTCGCCTTTCTCTTAAGGTCGGTAAGGTGATAGGGATCACATTCAAGCGATAATATAAATCTCTCCTGAACTTACCCTCCTTAACAAGTTCTTCTAAATCCATATTTGTAGCTGCAACAAACCTAACATCAACTTTAATAGGATCTGTCCTCCCGACCTTTTGAATTTCACCTTCTTGAAGAACTCTAAGGATTTTAGTTTGAAGTTTCAATGGGATCTCTCCTATTTCATCAAGCAGAACCGTTCCATGATCTGCATGCTCCAAAAGGCCAATCTTTCCTTTTGCCTCACCTCCAGTAAATGAGCCCGGTTCATATCCAAAAAGTTCAGACTCAAATAAAGCATCCGGGATAGCTCCACAATTTATTTTAATATATTTTTTTTCTTTCCTATCACTTATTTCATGCAAGATCTTTGCAATTACTTCCTTTCCTGTTCCTGATTCTCCTTGTAAAAGAACTGTCGCCGATGAGGATTCCAACATCAAGATTCTATCCATCACCTTTTGCATTAATGAACTATTGTAAATAAGTAGTTTATCATTTAAAGATTCTTCATCATAATCATAATAGCGATCAGCCAATCTTAATATGGACATCTTCTTATTCTGCTTTATTTCTTCTTTAAGTTCCTTTAGTCTTTCTACATCAACAATATTTGAAATTACGTAGGCTATATCTCCATCCAAATCAAAATAAGGAACCCCTTTTGTAATATACTCTTTACCATTATGAGCCATGTTTTGTTCAAAAATGATCTCTTCTTTCTTTTCCAGGACCTTGATGGTAGATGAAATGCCCTTTTTTTCTTTATCACTAAGCTCTTTAGCAGTAGACGACTTGATTATTTCTCTTGGCAGCCCCGTTAAAAGTTCCAGGATTTTATTGCAAAATACAAATTTACCGTCCTTATCAAAAACACTTATGCCTATTAAAGCAGTTTCTACTGCTTTTTCCATAACTTTAAAGTATTCCTCTTTTGACGGAAATCCCTTATATTTGTCCATGTTGCCCTCCATCTACATATCATTTTTTAAAAGAATCGGAAATTATTTTTTTGATTCCCTGACAGAAAACCACACCTCTACTTTTTTATTTGATTGATCCGGCATGGGATAGACTTCTATATCCTGAGTCTCAGCATACTCATAACCGGAAAATGGCAGCCATTCGGTATAAAAACGTCTATACAAATCTTGAATGGCCTCCGGAGACGGATCACATTCAAATATTGCCCATGTGGATGCAGGGATTCTATGCTCTACCATACCATCAGGTTTATGTTCATCTGTTGCTGACGCAATATAATAGTGATAATTATTTTGATCTTGGTATACGGTAACGCCAAGGATGCCATATGGAATTTGGTTCGAAAGTTTGCAGATCTTAGAGAATAAATCGGTTTTCATTAACTCCTTCCAGAATTCAGGAACGATTACAAAATTTTTCTCTATTTCAGTCTCTATTTCTTTTTTAATGCCAACGATACGAAATCCTTTTTTATCTTCAATGCGATACTGCATTTCCGAATCCCCTTTGACAGTAGCAGTGAAAACCAATTTGGGATATGATTTTAATTTAGCCCCTTTTTTACGTGCAGCTGACGGAGAAATATTATGAATAGCTTGAAATGCACGGTTAAATGCAGTTGGAGATTCATAACCGTACTTTAAGGATAAATCCATTATTCTAATATCGCTGTTTACTAATTCAAACGCAGCCTTGGTCATCCGTCTCCGCCTGATATACTCACCTAATGTGACACCGGCGATATAAGAAAACATTCTTTGGAAATGAAATGTTGAACAGCATGCTATTTTTGCTGCTTCATTATAATCTATTACCCCTTCTATATTATTTTCTATATATTTAATCGATTGGTTCAGTCGACCTATCCACTCCATATCATCACCCGAATTATCATCACCTGATATTCCTTTGTTCAAAGATTGCTTTTGTAATTAGAAAATCTTTTAGGCTTTCTAAAGCAGCATCTTGACGGATTTCATAATACTGTACTTCATTTGGTATTTCACTCATCAAATTTTTATAATTCTCCCTGTATTCTGCAGGCTTCATATTAAACCATTTTTTAAAGTGCTTAACATAATATCTTTTGGAAGAAAAACCATACTTGAATGCAATTTCATCAATGGAAAAAGAGGAGCTAATCAACAATAGTTCTGAGTATTTTACACGAAGAAAGCATAAGAAATCCGTCATGCTGAGTCCTGTTCCTATTTTAAACAACCGCGAAATATAGGACTTTTCCAGATGCAGCGTATTGGATAACCTTTCTATATCAATTTTTTGTTTATAGTTTCTATAGATATATTTGAGGATAGTAAAAATTCTTTCTTTCTGGACGGAATTGTTTTTAAAGGTACTGTTATTACGGTATCCTGTTTCATCGATATAGATGAATTGAAAATCCTTGATTAACAGTTCGATAAGCTTAATAATGTATTCTTCTATTAATTGAGAATCTAAATTCTGTTGTATCTGAATTATGATATTAGCCAAGGAAGATTGTAAATTCCTGAGTTCTATATAACTCTTATTGGTGTCAGAATAAGAATCGCATACAAAATCATAATAATCCAGCTTAGGAAAAAGAGGCAAGTAGGGGTAGGGATCCAATTGAAAAATCAAAAGCAAATTTTTTTCTTCTGTTTCAAATATACTATGGAGTTCATTCGTATCAAAAATAAAGATATCTCCTTCTGTAAGGCGATAATTAAAACAGGCACACTGAATATTTACAGATCCTTCTACGATAAAAATAATTTCATGAAAGTCATGCATATGCCTGGGATAGCTTTTTATACTGCATAAAAAAGTATTAATATGTAAACCATCCAGTTTATTCATCTCTTCAACAATCATATAAGCCTCCCATTATTGAATCTTACTAATTATCATATCATTACAATTTTAAAACATCAATAAACTGATGTTTTTGATTCCTTACTTCAAAAATATAAGAGATATGGTCACATAATGTCAATACAGTACACAATACGGTACACAATTCAATCAACAATATAACAAATAATGCAGTGAGTTGAAGGTACCTGGTACACACTTTATACTTTAGATAGTTATCAGATAATTCAGAATAACGAAATTGGTGGTGAAAATTTGAAAAAAATATTAGTATTAGGAACCGGAGCTCAAGGCTCAACAGTCGCCCAGCGCATGGACGAAGAACCAAATGTATCGGAAGTCATATGCGCAGACTATGATGAGAAAGCTGTCGGAGAATTGGTCAAGATCCTGAAAAAAGGAAAAGGCGTAAAAGTAGATGCAAATAAAACAGAAGAAATCGTAAACATTGCCAAAGGTGTGGATTTAATCGTAAACGCTCTTCCCATTCAATTCGGCCTAAATGTCATGGAAGCCGCTTTACAAGTCAAAACAAATTATCAGGACTTCGCAGCATCTGAATCAAATGACTGTCATTGGTCTGATCTTTTAAAAGACTTACTCACAGGAAGTATGAATGATCGTTTTAAAGATATTGGAAAAACGGCATTGACCTGTACAGGCTCCGCTCCGGGTATTATTTGTATCGCAGCAAGAAATGCCATGCGTTATTTGGATACTTGCAGCAGTATCGGTATGTATGTATATGAAGGTGTTAAAGCCAAACGCTTCTTGCCTTTCTGGTGGTCTCCGGGAGTGGCTTATAAGGATATGATTGAAGAACCATTTTGTTTTACAGGAGGAAAACTTGTACAAAATGAACCTTTTTCTTTACCTATTACAAAAAAATTCAAAGGAATTGATGAACCCATCAGGCTGGTAGAGCATTCCCACGAAGAACCCGTTCAAATGGGAATTCACTCCGAAGAATTCTTTCTGGGTGCAAAAGAAATTTTCTTTAAATACGGAGGGTCCGGTGTTGAAGCAGCAGAAATGTTATATAAAATGGGGATGCTTTCAAGAGATTCAATTCAAATAAACGGGTCTGAGGTAGTTCCCTTTGATTTGACACTTGCCCTTACACCTCCTGCTCCCAAATATGAATCTGAAATCAAGGAGATTCTGGATGAGGGCCTTGAATCGGATACAGGCGCAATGCTTATTGAAGCTATAGGAATGAAAAACGGAAAAAAAATAATGGTGGAAACATATGTAAATTCACTTGGATGTCAAGAAGCATTTGAAAGATCAAAACTTACCGGAGAAACTTACCTTACGGGACAAGGAGGCGCATTATTTACAAAAATGTTCATAGACAATCAGATCTTCCAAACCGGAGTAATATCTTCCGATATGCTGACTTTCGATCAAGTAGATTATTATATAAACATGGCAAAAAAATTGGATATCACCTTGGATGTAGAAATAAAAGAAGTATCACAATAAAGTAAATATAAATACTTATACATATACAGCCGCTATTACCGCGGCTGTTATTTTTATTATTAATTTAAATTCTCCACCCTGCTCTTTCTTTTTTTATATCCTAATACTGCTCCTAAAATGATAGAAGCATATGCTGCTAATAATACACGTTGTGTTTCTGGTAATAAGAATACAATTGTATTAATGGGAATAAATATGATTAAATTCACCTTTAAAATAACAAACTGTACTAGATTAACCCAGTCAACATTTTTTATAACTTGAGATAATCTGATTTGTTTTAATTTTGCTATTCTCCCTTCACATAGCTCAATATATGTCTCTGCAAGCTTATGGTAAATAATAACTATAGGCCCTAATAGGATATTAAAAACAACACTGGCAATAAAAGCTTGTATCAATTGAAAGAACAAGCTGTTTTCAGTAACAGAAAATATGCTCTGTTTAATGAATAAATCATTTGACGAATACGATAACGGCAACACAAAAGCGATAGCAATACCCATTATTCCCCATGCTAAAATACGCATAATTATTCCCTTGGGTCTTATCCACTCTCCATTAGATATACGAATTCCTAATAATTCTCCAAGAAAAGCCAACATGGAGAATTTCAAAAAACCCATTCTATATGGATAAAGCTTAGTCCATTCTGTTAAAAAATCATGTGTCCTTGGAAAAACAAAAACAAAAGTAATCGCAATAAAAAAACACGTCCATTTTATACTATTTTTACTCATTACTTCCCCCTAAAATGATTGTACGCATCATTAATAATGAGAATGCAATTCTGCAAGCTGATATATAAATACTATTCTTGCAGCATTGCATTCTAAAATCAGTATTTGTCTATTATCTATAACACTATGCCTCTAAATATGGTTCGCTACTTCAAAAGCATCCCAAATCGCATACATGATATTTGCTACTTGTCGCGCATCCCCTAACTGATAAATCTCGGGAACATCAAACTTTAATTCTTGATATAAACTATTTTCCGATTTATAGCCAATGGATAGAATTACACTATCACATTTCATTTTTTTTCTTTCTCCATCTTCATCTACAGTAAGTACCCCATTTCTATATTCAATAGCCTTTGCAGAAGTAATGGTATTGATATTGTTGTACGGAATCAATCGCTCCAGCATTTCGCTATTAGCATGGCAAAGAGGACCATTTACTGCTAATAACCTGTCCAACGTTTCAATAATAGTAACTTCTTTTCCATTTTGTGTTAACCACAATGCAGTTTCACATCCAACCAGTCCGCCGCCAATCACAGCAATGCAATCGCCTGGTTCTATTTTGCCTGTTAACACCTCCGCTGCAGTATACACCTTTGAATCTTCGCCAAGGGATATCCGCTTAGGCATAGAACCTGTTGCAACAATAACTGCATCATAATCATGAGACAGAATAAATTCTCTCGTAATTTTAGTATTAAGAGTAACAGGAACATTTAATAGGTCCAATTGATTAGAATACCAATCTGCCAACTTTATATCATCTTCCTTAAAATCAGGAGTGCCTCCCGGAATTAAATTCCCTCCTAAGCGATAGGATTGTTCAAATACTTCCGGCTTATGTCCTCGTATTGCCAGCACTCGTGCTGCTTCACACCCTGCTGCACCTCCACCGATAACCAATACCTTTTTCGGCTTATGAACCAAATTATATGTTGTATAACGTTCTCGGCATGCTTGAGGATTTACCGCACAGTTTAATGCGGAGTATTCTTGAATACGACCCATACAGCCTTCCTGGCACGAAATACAAGGGCGAATTTCTCTCACTCTGTTTGTTCTGATTTTTTTAACATAATCAGGATCAGCGAGCAACGGCCGACCTAAGCTTATAATGTCACATGTCTCTTCTTCAATGGCTTCTATAGCCATATCAGGATCATCCATTCTACCAGCACAAAGGATAGGCACGTCAACCGTTTCCTTCATCAATTTTGCATAAGGCATATATAAGCCTTTTTCCTGATACATTGGCGGATGACTCCACCACCAAGAATCATAAGAACCTACATCTACATCCAGTGCATCATACCCGTATTTTACAAGCAGTTTTGCGGCTTCAACACCTTCAGGCAAATCTCTGCCTTTCTCAATAAATGCTTCACCAGGTAATGCGCCCTCTCTGAAATTCTTTATAAAACTTTTGGGACTATACCGCAGTATAACAGCGAAGTTACTGCCACAGCGGTTTTTTATCTCTTCTACGATTTCTCTTGCAAATCTAAGCCGATTTTCTAAGCTACCGCCGTATTCATCATCTCGATGATTGAACAAGGAAATAGCAAACTGATCTATTAGATAGCCT
>CAZKKX010000134.1:0-6848 GCA_964553505.1 uncultured Eubacteriales bacterium
AATATTGTTGATATTGTAGGAAAATATGTAACAATTAAGAAGACAGGCGCCAATTATAAAGGTCTTTGCCCTTTCCACAGTGAGGATACGCCATCTTTTATTGTTTCTGAAGACAAACAAATTTTTACTTGTTTCGGTTGCGGAGCAACAGGAGACGTTATTGAATTCATTAAACGTATTGAGAGTATTGAATTTGTCGATGCTGTAGAAAAACTAGCTGAAGAGAGTGGTGTTGAATTAAAAAGCACTAAAGAAAAAAGCAATAATAAGAAAAAAGATTTTTTATTTCAGCTTAATCGGGATGCCGCATTATTTTTTTATCATAACCTTCAAAATGGAAATAATGCAGGGTATGCCTATATGAAATCACGGGGAATAAGCAATCCTACTTTGAAAAAATTTGGTATCGGTTATGCAATAGATTCATGGGATAGTTTGTACAAGTATTTTAAGGGTAGAAATATAGAAGATAGATTTCTTTTTGATTTAGGTTTACTGTCGTACAGTAAAGGAAAATATTTTGATAAATTCCGAAACAGAGTCATTTTTCCTATTATCAATACAAGAGGCAGGATTATCGGTTTTGGCGGTCGAACGATTGAAAAAAACGCGCTTCCTAAATATCTTAATTCCCCTGAATCTATCATTTTTCAGAAAAAGAATAATTTATATGGTCTGAATTTATCTCGACAGGAGATACAAAAAATGAATTCCGTAATTTTAGTGGAAGGATATATGGATGTTATTTCTTTGTATCAGAGAGGGATAAAAAATACGGCAGCATCTTTGGGAACTGCTCTTACTGTTCAGCAGGCACAGATGTTAAAAAGATATTCCAATAATATCATTTTGGCATATGATGCGGATGAAGCCGGGAAAATCGCCGCACTAAGAGGAATGGATATACTGTATGAAGCGGGATGCAGTGTGAAAGTACTAAGATTAAAAGGATATAAGGATCCTGATGAATATGTGAAAACATATGGCAAAGAAGCTTTTATGAAACTTGTTTCTGAAGCAGTTCCTTTCATAGAATATAAGCTGGAAGAAGCAAAAAAAATACACGATCTTAATACAACAGAAGGAAAAGTAGCTTATCTAAAAGATGCTGCAATAATTCTCAGAAAAATTGAGAGTCAAGTGGAAGTAGAAGCATATATTAAAAAGATAGCTTACGAAACTAAAATTTCTGAAAATGCTTTTAAATTAGAAATACATGGTAATAATAGAGAAGTAACAAAATTAAAGCATCATGATAAAGAAAAAAAGCCTGATAATTTATCTTTATTAGATAAAAATAATGATCTTCTTGAAAGAAACCTAATAAAACTCATGATTATTAGGAGTGAATTTATTCCTAAGATTAGAAAATATTCCGAAGTCTTCACTAATTCTTCTCATCAACGTATTTATGAACTTATCAATGTTCTTTATACGGAAGATGAAGAAATAGACGTAATGAAACTAAAAGATAATCTAATGGATGAAGACATTGCGGCTTTAAATAAAATATTGGAAAACATACAATTTTCAGGCAAGGAAGTACAAATTTTCCATGATTGCATAAACAGAATAAAAAACGACAGAATAAAGAAAAGACAGAATGAAATCATTGAGATTTTACAGGTATTGGATGAAGAAGAAGACGCATCTTACATTCAACAACTAACCAATGAATTATTGGATATACAAAAAAATCTTAATATGGATAATTTTACAGAAAGAGGAGATTATGGATGAGTCTCGAACATAACAACATAGATGAAAACAAAAATGAATACATACGTCAGCTCTTGGAGAAAGCAAAGAAGAAAGGGACGATTACTTACAGGGAGATAGCAGATTATTTGGAAAATGTCGAACTGGATAAGGAACAAATGGATGATCTTTATGATGCGTTTGCTTCTATGGGAATAGATATCGTATCAGAAACTGAAGGAGATTTGGAAATTATAACAGAAGAGGATTCGGACTCGGAGGTTGACGTAGATGATATCGATTTAGAATTCAGTATACCGAAAGGAATTAGTGTAGACGATCCGGTCAGAATGTATTTAAAAGAAATAGGAAAAGTACCATTGCTTTCTGCAAATGAAGAAATTAATTTGGCCAAACTTATGGAAAATGGCGATGAAGAAGCAAAACAAAAATTGTGCGAAGCAAATTTGCGACTTGTTGTCAGTATCGCTAAGCGTTATGTTGGTCGTGGTATGCTTTTCCTCGACTTGATTCAAGAAGGAAATTTAGGGCTTATTAAAGCAGTAGATAAGTTTGATTGGAGAAAAGGTTATAAATTCAGTACTTATGCTACATGGTGGATTCGTCAAGCCATTACAAGAGCTATTGCAGATCAAGCCAGAACTATAAGAATTCCAGTACACATGGTTGAAACCATCAATAAATTGATACGGGTATCCAGACAACTACTTCAAGAATTTGGTCGTGAACCTCGTCCAGATGAAATTGCTTCAGAGATGGATCTGCCGGAAGAAAAAGTAAGAGAGATTTTAAAAATTGCTCAGGAGCCGGTCTCACTTGAAACTCCCATTGGAGAAGAAGAAGACAGTCATCTTGGAGATTTTATCCCTGACGAAGATGTTCCTGCTCCGGCAGAAGCAGCTGCTTTTTCAATGCTTAAAGAGCAATTAATTGAAGTGCTTGATACATTGACGGAAAGAGAGCAAAATGTATTAAAGCTTAGATTTGGATTGGATGATGGGAGAGCGAGGACGCTTGAAGAGGTAGGAAAAAGGTTTGATGTAACAAGAGAAAGAATCAGGCAGATTGAAGCAAAGGCTCTTAGAAAACTAAGGCACCCAAGCAGGAGCAAAAAATTAAAAGACTACTTAGAATAACATTAAAAAAATCTTCTCAACGGAGATTTTTTTAATGTATTTAAGATTTAAAAATTAAATTATGGTTTAGAATTATACCTTGTGAAAAGAGGCTTAGAAATGATTCGGTTAACAGAAAGATTACAGAAAATCGCTGACAGCATTCAATCAGGCGAGAGTGTAGCTGATATCGGAAGTGATCATGGGTATATCCCCATATTCCTTTATGAAAAAGGAGTACCCGATAAAATAATAATAACGGATATTAGAAAAGATCCTCTTGATATTGCAAAAAATAATATTAATTCTAAAATTAAAAATAGAGATAAATTAGATTTCAGAATTGGAAATGGCTTGGATGCTTTAAAGTATGAAGAGGTAGATACAGTAATAATTGCAGGAATGGGCGGAATTTTAATTAGAGATATCATTTCAAGAGATAAAAAGAAAAGCTTATCTTTCAAAAAGCTCATTCTCCAACCCAGAAATGCACAGGACAAACTACGACAATGGTTAGTTGAAAATGGATTCGAAATTAAGGATGAAAAACTTGCACGGGAAGGCAAGTATATTTGCGAGATAATCATTGCAGCTCCCGGAAAAGATAAACATTATGAAGGCACCTATTATGAAATAGGTTATAAGCTTATAGAAAAAAAAGACCCTCTCTTGGAAACATTTATTCTTAGAAAAATAAAGATTGAAGAAAGAATTCTTACTGATACAAAAAATAGGAATAGTGAAAAGGCGGCAAGGCAATATGAGTATTCAAAAGACCGAATAATAAAATTAAAGGAGGTATTGAGATATGTCCGTTCATGTTGAAGAAGTTTTAAAAATCATTCGAAATATTGCACCGGAGAATCTTGCTGAAAAATGGGATAACTCTGGTGTACAACTTTTAACAGAAAATAACGAGATAAAAAAGATATTGGTATGTTTGGAAATAAATGAAGAGGTCATGAAAGAATCTATGCAAAATGAAATCGATTTGATTGTGACTCATCATCCATTTATTTTCAATCCTTTAAAAAAAATCACCAATAATAGCTGGTTAGGAAATGTTATCATAAATCTTTTAAAAAGGAACATTATGGTCTATTCGGCACATACATCTTTTGATTCTGCATACGGTGGAAATAATGACTATCTGGCAGAAATCATGGATTTAGAAAATATCAGACATTTGAGAGAATATTCTATTGGTGATTATTATAAATTGGTAGTTTATGTGCCGGCAGAATCTTTAGATATGATGAGAAGTGTCATATGTGATGCCGGTGCGGGGAAAATAAATGATTACAGTCAATGTACATTTTATCAAAAAGGCACCGGAACATTTATGCCGAATGTAAATGCTGACCCTTACATAGGAGAAGCTGATAAATTAGAAAAGGTTAGTGAGTATCGACTGGAAAGTCTTGTACCTGAAGGAAGACTGTCAAATGTATTATCTTCTATGACTTCAGCCCATCCTTATGAAGAACCCGCATATGATATTATAAAATTGGAAAACAAGATTGATCCTTCAGGTCTTGGCAGAATAGGAGAACTGAAACAGGAAAACACTCTTGAAGAAGTATGTCATATGATAAAGAATAAGCTTGATATAAAAGAGCCTGTTCCATTCGTAGGGGCAGCGAAAAATAAAATAAAAACAATCGGTATTTGCACAGGCAGCGGCATGGATTTGCTCCAGGATGCAATTGATAAAAACTGTCAATTGTTTATAACCGGAGACGTGAAATATCATGATGCCCATAATGCACAGCAAGCCGGTATTGCCTTAATCGATGCAAAACACTTTCATACGGAAAAAATTTTTGTTGATAATATGTCCGATAAATTAAAAAAAGCTTTGAATAATAGAGCCGAAGTGATGATGTCCAAAGCAAATTTGAACCCTTTTCAATATGTATAAACAAGAGAATCGAGAATAGGGTAGCACAGTAGATAGATCAAAGAATCAAAGCATAAACTGTATCTTATAGCTAATTTTACCGTTTGATTGATGAAAAGAATATGTTATAATGTCTTAATGAGTAAGTCAGACAGCTGCGAGTATCTATGATATTCGAGGAAAGTCCGAGCTCCGTAGGGCAAGGTGCTGGGTAACTCCCAGTGGAGGTAACTCTAAGGAAAGTGCAACAGAAAGATACCGCCAAATTAGAGACTGGATGCAAGAGGCTAGAGGTTGGATAAAAATTTTTAATTACATCTCGCATCTCGCTTCTCGCATCTGGTTTCTAATTAGGTAAGGGTGAAATGGTAAGGTAAGAGCTTACCGGCAGCCTGGTGACTGGCTGGCTATGTAAACCCCACCCGGAGCAAGACCAAGTTAGGGCATGAGAGGCAGTAGCGCGCTGTCGCCCGATTGGTAGGTCGCTTGAGCCTGCTGGCAACTGCAGGCCTAGATAGATGGTTGTCAAAAACAGAACTCGGCTTATAGACTTGCTCATTACATATACATACAAGGTTGTGAATATCTATACATATTTACAACCTTTTTTATTTGTCCAACAAAAAAATAAAGCCATTTCAAGGCTTATAGCTATTTTTTTCTTATTCAACTGTCAAACTCCCGTTTTTGCTTGCCATGAAGAATGCCTTTTGAGATTGGAAGTAAGAGTGTGGCGATTTCCGGTGTACAAACAAATACTCGAACAAATAAAGATTTTCTCAACATATCGTGAGAATTATTGATTCGTATCGTGAATCATGATATTATGACATAAACCATAATTGTGCTATTAGTAGGAAGGTGAAAAATGCCCATTAGTTATAACCGTCTTTGGAAATTACTTATTGACAAAAAAATGAACCGTACCGACTTGAAACAAGCAGCCGGTATTAGTTTTAATGTGCTAGCTCGCATGGGTAAAGACGAGCCGATTTCGATAGAGAGCTTAGAAAAAATTTGTCGCACTTTGAGCTGCGACATAGGAGATATAATGGAGATCAATGAACCAGGAGAACAACAAAAAGAAAAATTTAAAACCATTGAGTTATTTGCAGGTGCTGGAGGGCTTGCTCTCGGTATTGAAAAAGCCGGGTTTGACACCATCGGTCTTGTTGAGTTTGACCGTAATGCCGCAGATACGCTCAAATGCAACCGCCCTAAATGGCGAGTGATCCACGATGATGTTGCAAACATTTCTTGCCTTGACTTAGAAGAATACTTCGGCATAAAAAAAGGCGAGCTTGATTTGCTGTCTGGTGGCGCTCCCTGTCAGGCTTTTTCCTATGCCGGAAAGCGTTTAGGGCTTGACGATGCCAGAGGAACACTGTTTTACCATTACGCTGTCTTTCTTGAAAAGCTACAACCAAAAATGTTCTTGTTTGAAAATGTCCGTGGTTTATTATCTCATGATAAAGGAAGAACGTATGAAACCATGCTTCGCATATTTGAACAAGAAGGCTATACAATCAAAGAAAGTCAGAAACGGATACTTAACGCTTGGGATTATGGAGTTCCTCAAAAGCGTGAAAGGCTCATCACTATTGGTATTCGCAATGATTTAGTTGACAAAATTAAGTTGGAATTCCCTACACCGCATAAATATAAGCCTGTACTAAGAGATATTCTTCTTGATTGCCCCAAAAGCGAGGGTACAGCATATTCAGAATACAAACGTAGGATTTTTGAATTAGTCCCTCCGGGTGGATACTGGAAAGATATACCCAAAGATATTGCAAAAGAATACATGAAAAGCTGTTGGTATATGGGAGGAGGTCGTACAGGCGTTTTACGCAGATTGAGCCTTGATGAACCATCGCTTGCGGTATTGACATCACCCAGCCAAAAGCAAACGGATAGATGTCATCCGTTAGAACCAAGACCGTTTACTGTACGTGAAAATGCACGTTGCCAGAGTTTCCCCGATGATTGGAAGTTCTGCGGTAGTGTCGGACAGCAGTACAAACAAGTAGGAAATGCCGTTCCCGTAAACCTTGCATACGAAATCGGCGTTAAAATAAAAGAAGCATTGGAGTGCTTATAATGTGGCCTTTAAA
>CAZKKX010000135.1:0-6776 GCA_964553505.1 uncultured Eubacteriales bacterium
ATCATGTTATTGTTTTACAACGGATTGGAGCAACCGGAATAGAAATCACAAAGACAGATTTTGAATTAATTTCTTCTTTAATAAATAAACATAGAAAAACAAAGGTTTTTATTTATTTTCTGGATGACTTGGTGGTGGAAGATCAGGGCGGACTGCCTAAAGATTTTATGAAACTCTGCCATGCTGTTATATGTACTACCGATAGATTAAAAAAAAATCTATATCAATTTAATGAAAGGATTTACATTCTTAGAAATTATGTAGATTTAGATTTTGTGAAGACCGTAAAAAAGAGAGATTTGGAGGAGTTTAATGTAATATGGATAAGCACTGCAGGGCTTGGGGCTGATATGATGAAGCAAATAATTAATCAGGTAAATAAGGATATGCCTATTTCATTTTTTTATTTTGGAGGGAGATATAAACTTATAGGAAATATAGAAGGCATTTTCAGCTATCCTTTCCAACCTTTCAGAGATATGATTTCATGGCTTAAGGGGTGCGACATCTTATTAAATCCAATGTCTCCCGACAGGGAATATAAAACAATACTTGAGAGAAGAACAAAAAGAAGCATAGAAGAATTTTTGCAATGTAAATCCGAAATAAAATATATAATTGCAGGGGCAACAAAAACAGCTTTTATATCCAGCATAACTGAATCAAATCTGCATGCCGTCACAAACAATTGGAACGGATTATTAGTGGAGGATACGGTAGAGGGTTGGGCAGAGGCCATAAAGAGGCTGTATTATGATGAAAACCTTAGAAAGGAAATTATTGAAAATGCCCATAGGGATGTTGCTGACCGGTATACATTAACCGGTGCAGCCCAAAAAGCCATGGAAATATTTACCGGATTGCTTAAGCTTACATCTATGAAATAAGGAGAGAAATGTATGAAGATAGGGTTACCCATAGAATTGCAAGGACCGGGGGGGATTAGATCCTGGGCCCGGACTTTCAGCAATTGTTGTTTAGATAGAGGCTGGGATATCTATTATTCAGATGATGCTGACGTAGATATTTTTATAGCACTGGCGAATTTAACACCTTTAGAAGTATTAGAGAAGAAGAAAAGCCGAGGAATTAAGATTGTTTACAGGATGGACGGTCCGTATTTTGAGTATTTTGATTTTAAGAAAAAGCACCTCAAGGAGTCAAATCAAATCATTAAGGATTGCCTTGAAAATGCAGATAAGGTTATATATCAAAGCAAGTTTTCAAAACATGCGGCAAGCTGGCTTTTAGGCGGTAAAGAAATCCCGGGTAAAGTTATATATAATGGGGCGGATAATGAACTATTCCGACCAAAGGGAAAAACCCTGCCTAAACCTGAAAATAAAAAAATTGTTCTGGCTATTGCTTATTGGGGAACGCCTTTGATGGCTGAAAACAGTATCAGAGTCATATTGGACGTAGCTGAGAAATTATTGTCGGAAAGTTATATAGAATTCTGGATTCTCGGAGAGGCATATCCTGAAACAGAGGAAGTAATAAAAAAGGCGGACCTTCCAAATGTTACACGATGTGATTTACACAGTCCTATAAAACACGAAGATATGCCAGTATTCATCAGAACGGCGGATCTAATACTGCATACCAGACCAAATGATGCATGTTCAAATCTGATAATAGAAGCAATGAACGTGGGAATACCCATTGTCGGACTTAATTCGGGGAGTACGCCTGAATTAATTGGCAATGCCGGATTGATGGCGAATTGTACATCATCTTTTGAAAAATTTCCTGTTGTAGATATAGATGATCTTTCGGAAAAAATCATAGATACTTTTCTTAAGTACGATGTTTTTAAAAGCAGCATTTTGGAAAGAGGGAAGGCATTTACTCAAAAAAATATGTGTCAAAATTATTTTGAATTATTTAAGGAGCTTTAACTGTTAAAAATTCTAAGGGGTGAATTTGTGGAGATTAAATTTTTTCTTTCCGATAATGAGATGGCACCGACAACTATTTCCGGAAAATTGTTTGCAAATGCTTTAAAAGAATCGGGATATTCTGTAGAAATCATTCAGAGTAAAGATGAAAAAAAGCGTCTGTTAAGAACAGGAGGCTGTGATGTCATATTCTTTCAAAAATGCTTTTATGAAGGTCACCGATGTGAAGATGTCAGGCATCTCAAGGGAAAAGTAACTTTGATTTATATTGATGATGATTTTATGGAAATGGATGATAAGAGCCATATTGATACCTTGAATATAGCAGATTTAATCATTGTGGGGAACAAGGCACATGCTGAAAGATTAAAAGAATATACAGATAACCCCTGTGAATCGGTATATACTTTGACAGATTACAAAAATTATTCTTATACTTCTTTTGAAGACAGAAACAATAATCCTTTAATCATTTATTGGGGAAAAAATTTAGCAGATGTTTACATTGATGATTTATTAATGGTTAAAGAACCACTCGATATGATTTATAAAGAATATGGGACAGAGGTACGTTTGTATGGGTGGCATCAAGGAAAGCATTATGGATTAGCGGACAAAACCCCTATAATAAAGGAAGCCTTTCCCTATGCAAAATGTATTCCTTTTCAGGCAGAAAAAATCTATATAAAGGAATTAGTACCGAAAATTGCAAAGTCGGATATTTGTATTGCACCCTGTTTGGATATACCGGATCGATATGGAAAATCCGGTTTTGGGATAAAGCATACCATGCTTTTAGGGGTACCGGTCATTGCATCAAATCTTGGAATTCATCAGGAGCTGATTCAAGACGGTGAAACCGGGTTTTTAGCTTCTACGGGAAAGGAATGGTACGAAAAGCTTGAAAAGCTGATTTTACAGCCAGCTTTAAGAAAAAAATTTTCCGTAAATGCAAGAAATCTTATGGAAACAAAATATAATCATATTAAATGTGTCGACGTATTTATTAATGCTGTAAAGAAGCATGTATTACTTTAAATTGGTTTGTCGATTGTGGCAGGCCATATCAATGGCATTTTCAAATTTAGGGGCCAATATCTCCGTTGTATAGTGCCCTTTAATGAAAACGACAGCATTTTCAAGTATTTGATTTCTATCAACTTTACTCGTATGGATAATGTTTTCAATTTTTTTTTGCCATTCCTGCTTTGTGTTTTTGACTTTGAAACCGGTTTTTCTATCCGTAACGATTTCGTAGGGGGAGACATGTGAAAAAAGACCGCAAGCACCACATACTGAGGCTTCAAGAAATTTAACCGGACTCTTGCCTTTTTTAAAATCATTGCATAACAAAGGACATAAAAACAAATCAAAATCTGATTCATATAAATGTAATAAGTATTCTTCGTAATTTGTAGTGAATCTTTCAGTGTAAACTTTACTGTAATGATTTAAAATGTTACTTTGCTCAGGCTGAAACCCCCAGAAATGAAATTCAACTCGGTTTTTATATTTATATGCTATTTCCAGAAGAGCATCGAAAATCAAGTCGAACTCTTCTTTTTTCTCACCACCCATATAGGCAATTCTGAAAACATTTTCTTCCATATTTTTTAAAGGATGATGGAGATATTTGGATAAAATGTTTGTTTGCAATTCATATATTTTGTCCGTATAGGGTTTAAGGGATTTTGAAATTGATTTTGAAAAGCTTAATACCAGGTCTGCATTCGACAATAAATAGCACAAATTATAATACCTTTGAGTATCTGGTCCAAAATCGGCATTCTTTTCATTTTTATAAAAATTGAGTAAGTCATCGTCTATGGCATACAAAGTAGGAATGTTTGATTCTATGCATAGATCAAGAAGTTCTCTGGATTGGGTTTCAAAGGTCCTGCAAAAAATAACCAAATCAATATTGACCAATGAATGGGTACTGAGAAGACGTTCCGGAATAAATACCATACGGAATTTTTTATTAAGAATCTGAATAAAATTTTGAACCATAATACTAACGGAAGCATCGTAATAACGTTTTGTGACTAAAATGTATCGCATTTTTTTCTATCCATTTTTTTGATTAATCCAGGGCAGGATTTGTTTTTTATAAACTGATTTCTTATAGGCTTCGTCTGTGAGAAAATCCAGATTGTCTATACAGAATTTATGAATTTTATTTAATTTTAAAGATTCCCACCTGTTTAAGGAATAATAAATCCTGAAAAGGTGCTCGTCAAATACACAATCGATACCGATAGAATTTTCATGATTGTATTCAGCTATACTTACAATTTTATCTACAAATACAAAAGGAACTTTTTGTATCCACCTCAGCCATAAATCCCAGTCACAGGATCTTCTCATTGTGATATGACAATCATAAGTGCCGTAATCATAACTCAGAGATCGGGAATGAAGCACCGAGTTATTGATTATACGATTGTATTCCAACAATTCATGATATTTTACAGGTGCACCAAGTTTAAGTTCTTCTTTTGTTCGAACATTTCTCCAGATTCCTATTCCATATACCATGCATTCCTTTTTTTGCTCTATTATCTCCTTATATAATACTTCAAGGGCATTTTCCATCCATAAATCATCATCAAACTGATAAGCAACATATTTCCCTCGTGCGTGCAGCAGACCCTGATTTACTCGTATTGCCGGCAAGCCGGAATAAGTGTGGTTTCTGATGTAAACAATCCGAGAATCTTTTTTAAGATATTCTTTTACGATATTTTCAGTATCATCAACAGAATAATCATCTACAATAATAAGTTCAAGGTTTGAAAAAGTCTGGTTTAATACGGAATCAATTGCACGGGTCAGTAGGCCGTTATTCCCCCGGCAGAATGTCGGCAGGATAACACTGATTTTTGGGCTGTTGATAAGATTTTTTGATGTATGGAGATCAAAGCTATTTAGAAATTCCTTTACGGTAATCATAAAAACGGACACTCCTTTAGAAGTATAGATGTAAGTTAAAGTGTAAGTGTTAGAAATTCTCTCGTTCCAATGTCATAAATATAGTTTGTTCATTATCTTTAATATATGTTTCTTTCGCAGTAAAGCCCGCCTGTTCATATATTTTGATGGCTCTGGTGTTTCTTTCATATACCTCAAGATATATTTTGTTTAAATTAAGATTATTAAAGCCAAAATCACAGACTGCAGATGTACATTCCAGACCAAATCCTTTACCCATTGCATTTTTGTTTCCAATCATCAGCCGTCCAAATTCAGCCTGTTTTTTTTGAGTATTTAAGTTATACAGGGCAACAGAACCTATAGCTGTTTCTAACTCTGATTTTTCATCAATTATAAACATTATGTCGGTGTCATTTTGAAGATACTTCTCATACCAAAGATACTGCTTCTTCAAAGTGATGGTTTTGTTGTCAAAAAACCATTTTCTGATATTATCATCATTTCTCCATAATAAAAGGCTATATAAATCATTTTTTTCAACTTGTCTGAGATCCAGACGATGGGTTTTTATCAAATAATTATGTTTCAAAAGGCCACCTGCTTTGCATTGTCTATAATGATTTTACCGATCATATTGACATCATTTTGTGTTATTTTCAAATGGATGGGTAAAGAAAGAATTCTGCCTGACTTGAACGTAGCATTGGGGCATGTGTCAAGCGCATACTCATACATGGGATATTCCGTATTATCTCGGTAATGTACACCGGGGTATATTTCATTTTCATTTAAGATATTTAATAATTCGTCCCGGTTATTTACTTCAATAATATATAAATGCCGGGAAGAGTCGCATCCCTGACTTATTGGAACCGGGCAGATATGTTTACAATTTTTAAATTTTTCATCATACCAGTTTGCAATTTTACGGCGATATTGATTATCAGCATCAAGATACTTTAACTGAACAAGGCCTATTGATGCCATGATGGAATTCCCATGGTATTTATAACCTAAATGGTCTACATTATATTTCCATTTATAGGCACCGGATTCTTTTGTGCGGGTATAAGTATCTTTATTTATACCAAGCCAGGTATATTTCCGGCAGATGTCATCCAGCTCTTTCAGCGTAAAACATATCATTCCCGAATCTGCCGTGGGGAGGTTCTTCACAGCGTGAAAAGAATAGACAACAGCATCGGCTTCTTTGCCTGGAATGCTACCGTTAAGCCGTGTTCCTGCCATATGGGCGGCATCTAAAATCAGTTTCAGATCATACTCCTTGCATAGCTTGACAATTTCCGGATAACGCCCGGTATTGCCACCCAGACCGACAAACAGAACACCTCGTGTTTTGGGACCTATTTTTCTCTCCACATCTGCAGGGTCAAGGCATAAATGTTCATCTATATCGGCAAAGATTGTTTTCATTTTTTCATGGGCAATTGCATGGTTAGTGGAAACAAAGGTCAGAGGAGTGGATATGATTTCGTCACCGTCATCCCAGAGAAAAGTTTCTTTTAATATTTTAACTGCCAGATGAAGGCCTGCTGTTGCAGAATTCAGGAAATGAGCGTTATTGAGCCCTGTATAATCTTTCCACTTTTCTTCGAATTCTACCGTTTTAAATCCCAGACCCGTCCAGCCTGCTTCAAGGCATTCTCTTATCTGATCCAGACATTCCTCTACTCTGTAGGAAGGTATAAAAAGCTGCACAGCCATTTTTTCACTCCATTCTCAATCCTGTATTAGCCTTTATTACCGTGCAAGGCTCAGTACAGTATATGTTACCTGTTTTTATAGAGTTCCTTCATTGGGGAGGACCTGAACAGAACAGGGATTTACGTCATAAGATATAAAGGAGCAGAGAATTTTTTTGATGGAGGAATTGCATTGTGTAAAGTTTCAATTATTATGACCAGCTATAATAAACCTAAATAT
>CAZKKX010000136.1:0-6723 GCA_964553505.1 uncultured Eubacteriales bacterium
ATCAGACGGGTGCCAGATTAGGGCAGGTATTCAAATATAGATTCGGTAATCGAATAATAATTATTAAAAAAAACAGCCAAGGCATGCCTTAGCTGTTTTGTTAATCTGTGTGAACTCGGTTGTCGCGGAAAAGAAATGTAATGGCGTATATCCCTGCGATACCTACCAACGCATAGATTATTCTGCTGAAGGCAGAAACCTGACCGCCGAAAATTGCCGCCACCAAATCATATTGGAAAAAACCAATAAGACCCCAATTTAAGGCTCCAATAATTACTAATATAAGAACTAATTTTTTCAAAGAATATCACTCCTTTCTCATTTTGTATCATTCCCTAATTATTGAAAAACATACAAAAAAATATGCTTTGATTTTAAAAAAATTAATCAGAAAGCATTTATTGATACGGTTATTTTTCTGTTTTCCAAAATGTGGGAGAAAGCAGAGTTAAAATGGTAAATAATTCAAGACGTCCTGCTAACATGAAAAAGGATAAAAGAAGTTTGACAGGTGTGCTGAAGAAACTGTAATTCTGAGTTGCTCCTACAAGTTCAAAACCGGGGCCGATATTACCCAGTGTTGCAGCTACCGAGCTGGCGGCACTTATCATACCGATGCCTTCAAGGGAAACTACAGCAGTACCTAATACAAAAAGTACCACATATAGGGTAAAAAAACTGGATACATTTGCAACTACGTCTGAAGGAACAGAGCGACCATCAATTTTTAAAGGCATCATAGCCCGGGGATGAAATATTTTCTGAAATTCTCTTTTTACAAGTTTTAACACTAATAATAAACGAATTTGCTTAATAGACCCGCCGGTAGAACCGGCACAACCTCCCGTAAACATAAGCATAAACAAAAGAATTTTGCTGAATGTTGGCCAAAGATCAAAATTAGCAGTTGCATAGCCTGTTGTAGTTGATATGGAAACTACCTGAAATATTGATTGTAGCAGGGATTCTCCTGCAGTATCGTATATAGTTCCAAAAAGATTTATACTTACAAGAAGTATTCCGGACAAGGTAAGAATTGTATAAAACCGCAATTCTTGATCTTTAAAAACATTCTTCCAACGACCTTTCAGAAGTTCATAGTATAAAGAGAAATTAACACCGGACATAAACATAAATATGGAAATAACGATATAAATATAAGTGCTGTTAAAGGCAGCAATACTACTGTTATGAGAAGAAAAACCACCTGTTCCTACTGTTCCGAAAGTATGAACCAAAGCATCATATAAAGAAAGGTTGCCAAGCATCAGAAGTACTGTTTCGGAAATAGTAATAATGATATATGTGGTATACAGAATTTTAGCGGTATCTTTTATTCGGGGCACAATTTTATCAGAAGTCGGACCAGGACTCTCGGCTTTAAAAATTTGAAATCCGCCTGTTCCAACTGCCGGAAGTAAGGCAACTGTGAAAACCAGAATTCCCATTCCGCCTATCCAATGAGTAAAAGATCTCCAAAAAAGAATTCCTTTCGGAAGACTCTCGATATCCGATAGAATAGAAGCTCCTGTTGTGGTGAATCCGGATACGGTCTCAAAAAAAGCATCTATGGGAACAGGAATAGCTCCTGAGATAATAAAAGGAAGGCATCCGAACAATGATGAAATCAGCCATCCGAAGGATACAATTGCAAAACCTTCTTTTATTCTTATAGTATGGGAGGTTGGCTTAATGCTTTTAAGTGCCAATCCGAAAGCAATCATAATGAGCATACTGATAATAAATGCAATATAACTGTTTTCCATATAGAATAATGATACAAAAAGAGGAAGAAGCATAAAGAAGGATTCATAAATCAATATATTTCCTAATACCTTTATTACGATTCTTAAGTTCATTTAAACAAGCCTCCCTTAGGCTTTATATATTTTTCCAATTCTGAAACCTCCGAGAGACGACAAAAAATTACTACTCGATCATTTGGGGATATGACTGTATTACCATTTGGTATGATAACTTCTTCATTTCTTACAATGGTACCTATAATAATACCTTTGGGAAGGTCTAATTCATGAAGGGGTTTGTTTAATATGCGCATTTTCTCATGCGCGATGATTTCAATAACTTCTGCTTGTCCCTGAAGAACATGGGAGACTGCTACAAGTTTTCGACCTTGAACGAATCGCAGTATATTACTTGCAATAATATCCACGGGGTTTAAGGCCACATTTATTCCTAATTTTTCTATAATTTCAATATAATTCTGTCGACTGACTTTTGCAATGATTTCTTTTACGCCATATTGGCGTGCCATAAGAGACATTAAAAGATTCTCTTCATCATAACCGCTTAAAGCAACAAAAACATCCATGGTTTCAATGTTTTCTTCTTCTAATAAACTTAAATCTGTGCCATCTCCGTGAAGAATAAGAACATTGTCTAAATTTTCTGATAGGTATTTACAGCGCTCCCTATCAACTTCAATGATTTTTACACCAATTCCAAAGGCTGATAGTCTTTTGGATAAGTAAAACCCAATTTTACCTCCGCCCATAATCATTACTTTTTTTATTGCTTTCGAATGGTCAGACACTTTATATTTTTCTGAAAAATTTTGAATAACATTTTTAGCACCAATTAAGAAAAGATTATCTCCCTCTAATAATTCTGTATTTCCTTCCGGAATAATTATTTTTCCATTTCGAGATATGGCTACAACAAGCATTTTTTCAAATGGAATTGATATATCCATTAATTTTTTTCCATGAATAGAAGGTATTCCATGTATTTTAAACTCCACCATTCCTACTTTTCCGCTTGCAAAATGTTCGTTATAAATGGCGTAAGGTTTAATCAGATAGCGAAAAATTTCATTTGAAGTTGCAAGGTCCGGATTTACTATATGGTCAATATTCATTTGCTTTTTTATTAAATCTAATTGTTGGACATATTCAGGGTCTCTAACTCTTGCAATGGCTTTTTCACATCCCAGGTTCTTTGCAATAGAGCAGATGACCATATTTTTTTCATCACTTTCCGTTACGGCAACAATCAAATTGTAAGTGCCTATTTTTATTTCATTGAGCGTTTCAATCTGAAGCCCATTTGAATTAAAAGTAAGAACATCTAAATGTTCTCCCACCCTTTGAAGGACATTTGCATTCTTATCAACAAGAACTACATCATTATCGCTGCTTATCAATTCCGATAGTTTATAGCCTAACTTTCCGGCTCCAATGATTGCAACTTTCATGACAAAACTTCCTTTCAGAAATATATTGGATTTTAGCTTCTAACTACTATATCACTTTTTAATATAATTTCAAAGGGTTTTATTAAAATGATGCATCATATATAATTTTAATATATTGAATATTTTTTATCTAATCATTAATTATTTTTCACACTAATATAGGTTTTTAGGAGGGTAAAAATGAAAATTGAGAGAATTGTTGCAGGAAATCTCCAAACCAATGGGTATTTTTTATACGACTCCCAAACATCAAAAGGTTATATTATAGACCCGGATGACAGTGCAGATGTGTTTTTGGAAAAAGTCAAACAAATATCTTTGAAAATTAAAGGAATTATTCTTACACACCATCATTATGATCATAGAGGGGCGGTGGAAGGAATAAGAGCAAAAATGTCATGTCCGCTATATATTCACGAAGATGATAAAGACAAACTTCCTATAGAAGCTAATATGATTCTGAAAAGCAGAGATTCAATTTTTGTGGGTGAAACTGAGTTCCATGTTGTCCATACCCCGGGGCATACAATGGGAAGTATTTGTTTGATATCAGAAAAAGAAAATATTGCATTTACGGGAGATACTATTTTTAATGTGGATTTAGGCAGAACAGATTTAGCAGACGGTTCACCGGATGAAATGAGGAGAAGCATTAAAGAGATTATTTCAAATTGGAAAGATGAGGTTGTCATTTATCCGGGACACGGAGATCCTTGCACCATGGCTTATGTGAGAAAACATAACAGGGAGTATATAGATATGGAGTATGGATTATAGATTATGGATTATGGAGCATAGATTATAGATTATGGATTATAGATTATAGATTATGGATTGTAGATTATGGATTATGGATTGTAGATTATGGATTATGGAGTATAGAAATTTTGCTAAGCAAAATTATCCTTAAACCTTAAATCTTAAATCTTAACTCATAAATCTTAAACCATAAATCTTTTGTTACCCGTCCATTGACATATTGCCCTCCTGCTTTTAATAGATATACAGTAGAAAGAAGGCGGAGAGTTTTATGGATTGCTGTAATATATCTATAAGGGCGGAGAATTACAGAAAAGGTTTGATATATGGTGAAATCAATGACATGGAATGGTTTGCCCTTGTCCATAAAGAACAGAACACTTTTGGAATTAACCCGGGAAATCTCAGGGTAGGACAGGGTAGAGTTATGAAATTATGCGTGTTTAAAGATTCCATAGACAAAGAGGGAAACCCTAACAAATTGATCTTTAAAACAAGTCGGTCTATTTATGCAGAATATGATAAAAAATGGGAAGTTCTTAATGTAAAGTATTATGATGTTATTTTTAATCTGGTAAACTATCTGGAAAAAAGATATTCTTTCAGAATTATTAAAGGTGCGTTGGAAAATACTGATGAATATCCTTGACAAAGCATGATTTATATATTATATATATTTTATGTATTTAAAAAATAATATACGATATGATGACAAAGAGGAGTAGGCTTAGAAACCTTGAAGAGAACAATACCCTAAGGCTGAAAGGTATTGAAAGGCAATGTAGGCCGAAGGTCGCTTTTGAGTATTCAGACTGAACGAGCAGTAGGAAAAAAGGGAATATGATTCTCGAATAATAGTAAGTCTGAACGGATATAAAACCGTTATTGTAATGAGTGTCGTGTAATCACGAAATCAAGGTGGTACCGCGGATGTCCTCCGTCCTTATAATTTATAATAGGGATGGAGATTTTTATTTTTAGGAGGTAATAAAATGGAAAAAAATCTGCCCAAAACTTATAATCCAAAAGAATTCGAAGAAAAGATTTATCAAATGTGGGAAAATAATGATTGTTTCAGAGCAGTGGTGGATTCAAATAAAAAGCCTTTTACAATTGTTATGCCTCCTCCCAATATTACCGGTCAGCTTCATATGGGGCATGCATTAGACCAAACTTTACAGGATGTTTTAACCAGATGGAAAAGGATGCAAGGATTCAATGCTTTGTGGCTGCCGGGATCTGATCATGCGAGCATTGCTACAGAAGTAAAGGTTGCGGACAAAATCAGAACTGAAGAAGGTAAAACTAAAGAGGAAATAGGAAGAGAGACATTTCTAAAAAGGGCATGGGAGTGGAAAAAGAATTATGGAGGGCGTATTACCGATCAAATACGCAAGCTTGGGAATTCATGTGACTGGGAGAGAGAGCGGTTTACAATGGACGAAGGATGCAGTAAGGCTGTGACGGAATTTTTCGTGAGGTTATACGAAAAAGACCTTATTTATAAAGGAAATCGCCTTATTAATTGGTGCCCCAGCTGCGAAACTTCTCTTTCTGATGCGGAAGTTGAACATGAAGATAAGACCGGAAAGTATTATTATGTTAAATACCCTCTTATTGATAACCCTGAAGAGTATTTGAGCATTGCTACCACACGACCGGAAACTATGTTTGGAGATTCAGCGATAGCTGTTCATCCTGAAGATAAAAGATATCAACATCTTATTGGAAAAAAAGTGTTGCTTCCTATTGCCGATAGAGAACTGAAAATAGTAGCTGATGAGTATCCGGATATGGAAAAAGGAACAGGTGCTGTGAAGATAACACCTGCTCATGATCCTAATGATTTTCTTGTTGGAGAAAGACATGATCTGGAACAGATTACATGTATGAATGAAGATGCTACGATGAATGAAAATGCAGGCAAGTATGACGGTATGGATCGATATGAATGCAGGAAGATGTTATTGAAAGAATTAGAAAAAAAAGGGTATTTGATAAAAGTGGAGGAAACCGCGCATAGTGTAGGAGCCTGTTACCGATGTAATACGGTAATAGAACCTATGTTATCTGAACAGTGGTTTGTAAAAATGGAGGAATTGGCTGCTGCCGCCATTGAAGTTGCAAAAAATGGTGAGCTGATACATGTTCCGGATCGTTTTGAAAAGATATATCTTCATTGGCTGGAGAATATTAAAGATTGGTGTATTTCTCGTCAGTTATGGTGGGGGCATAGAATACCGGCTTATTATTGCCAACATTGCGGGGAAGTTATAGTATCACGTGAATTTCCGAAAAAATGCAAATGTGGAGGAAAAAATTTCAAGCAGGATGAGGATGTGCTTGATACTTGGTTTAGTTCTGCTTTGTGGCCTTTTTCTACACTGGGGTGGCCTGAAGAGACTGAGGACTTGGAGTATTTTTATCCTACGGATGTATTGGTAACAGGATACGATATAATATTTTTCTGGGTGGTTCGCATGGTATTTTCAGCTATTGAAGTTATGGATGAGGTGCCCTTCAAATATGTTTATGTTCATGGCCTTGTAAGAGATGCACAGGGAAGAAAAATGAGTAAGTCTTTAGGAAACGGTGTTGACCCGCTTGAGATTATAGACCAATTCGGTGCTGATGCTTTGAGATTTATGCTTATGACAGGGATAACACCGGGTAATGATATTCGATTCAAAACAGATAAATTAGAGGCTAGCAGAAATTTTGCCAATAAACTTTGGAATGCTTCAAGGTTT
>CAZKKX010000137.1:0-5825 GCA_964553505.1 uncultured Eubacteriales bacterium
ATTATGGAGTATGGATTATGGAGTATGGATTATGGATTATGGATTATGGAGTATGGATTATGGATTATGGAGTATGGAGTATGGATTATAGAGTATAGAGTATGGGTTGAGATTTTGCTTCAGTAAAATCTTTCCTTAACTATTATCTGTTATCTGTTACATTTAGAGGTTGGAGATAAGTGATTAGCGATTGTTGAGTTGATAATTAAAGAATGGAGGAAGATATGATTATCAGTGTTTCCGGTGTTGAACCTAAAATCCACGATTCATGCTATGTAGCAGATACTGCGGTTGTTTCAGGAGATGTTTCAGTGAATGAGTATTCCAGTATTTGGTTCAATACTGTTGTAAGGGGAGATATAAACCCTGTTTATATCGGTCAAAACAGCAATATCCAAGATAACTGCACGGTGCATGTATCCACTAAATATTCGACCAAAATAGGAGATAATACGGTGGTGGGGCATAATGCCGTCATTCATGCCTGCAGCATTGGCAACGGAGTTTTAGTAGGAATGGGGACAACCATTTTGGATGGAGCCATTATAGGAGATCATGTAGTAGTAGGAGCAGGAACTCTTATTCCACCAGGGAAAGTTGTTGAAGATTATTCGGTTGTAATAGGAAACCCTTATAAAGTAATTCGAAAATACAATAAAGACGATGAAAAAATGATAAAGGGTATTATTTTCAGATATTCAAAATGGGCAAAAATATATCAGAAAACGGCAAAGGAGGTTTCGAAATGAAAAGATTTATGGTTATAGTGCTAATTCTAATCATTATTGGAGGCTGGACGGTATCCATATCCGGTTTGTCTATTGGTGGAAACACAATTGAACCCATAAATAAACAGATGAAGTTGGGACTTGACCTGAAGGGCGGTGTTTATGTGGTTTTGGAAGCAGACACCGACGCATCGGGAGAAGAATTAAGGCAGTTAATGGAACAGACACAGCAGGTTATTGCCAGACGTGTCAATGCAATGGGGCTTTCAGAACCCAATGTGATTATTGAAGGACAAAAAAGAGTTCGAGTCGAGCTGCCAGGTGTCAAAAATGCATCTGAAGCTATAGAAGCTATTGGAAGAACAGCTCAGTTAGAGTTTGTTGACCACAACGAAAAAGTGATTCTTACAGGGAAAGATATTAAAAATGCAGGGGTTTCGTATGATGAATACAATCAGCCTGTAGTATCATTGGAAATGACCGGAGCAGGAGGAGATGCATTTTATGAAGCAACTAAAATAGCGGCTGCTTCAACTGGTGATGCTAATATCATAAAAATTGTATTGGATGGCGAAGTGATTTCTGCGCCGGGTGTTAGAAATGAAATACCCAATGGCCGAGCCCAGATTTCAGGTACTTTTACAGTAGAGGAAGCGGCTACTTTGGCAGCATTGATTAGAGGAGGAGCACTTCCTGTTACGCTTAATGAAGTACAAACATCATCTATTGGGGCTACTTTAGGAGTGGATTCGTTAAACAAAAGCGTTTTTGCAGGAATTATCGGTATTTCCCTGATTCTTATTTTTATGGTAGCCTATTATAGGCTTCCAGGTATTTCTGCAGGTATTGCATTGCTTCTTTATATTCTTATTGTAATCTGGGTCATGATTGGCTTCAATTCCGTTTTGACACTGCCCGGTGCAGCAGGCATTATACTTTCAATAGGAATGGCTGTAGATGCTAATGTTATTATTTTTGAAAGAATTAAAGAAGAAATACGCAATGGAAAGACCATAAGGGTATCTGTCAATTCTGGTTTCAAGCGAGCATTAAGAACGATTATGGACGCGAATGCTACAACTTTTATTGCAGGAATTGTATTATATCAATTTGGAACGGGACCGGTAAAAGGGTTTGCGGTTACTTTGATGATAGGTATATTAACCAGTTTTCTGACTGCGGTTCTAATAACCAGATTGATGCTTTCTGTTTTATCGGATATAAAAGGATTCAATAAACCTGTATATTATGGTGTTAAGGAGGGTTCGAAATGAAATTGGAAATTACTAAGAACATTAAGCGATGGTATATTATTTCATCTGCAATCATCATAATCGGTTTAGTTTTAGGATTCTTAGGCGGTTTTAATCTTGGCATTGATTTTACAGGCGGTACTATGATGCATATAGATATGGAGCAGAAAATATCTGTAAATGAGATAAAAGATATTACGGATAAGTATAACCTGAGTGCAAACATCGCATATGTCGGAACAGAAAAAGAAGAAGTAATGATAAAGACTAAAAAATCTCTTTCTAACAGTGAAAGGACAGAGATATTTAACGATATAGCAAAAAAGTATGATTTATCTCAGGAGAACCTTCTTGCTGTAAATCAGTTTGGACCCTCAATAGGTGAAGAAATCAAGAGGAAAGCTATTATTTCTATACTGATTACAAGTATTGGAATGCTGATATATATTACATTCAGATTTGAAATTAAGTTTGCAATGGCGGCAGTTATTGCATTAGTACATGATATCTTGATTATGGTGGCATTTTATGGAATTTTTCGGATACCAATAAATAGTCCTTTTATTGCTGCCATACTGATTATCGTCGGATATTCCATCAATGATACTATTGTTGTATTTGACAGGGTGCGGGAAAATTTAAATATTGTAAAGAAAAAGAAATTTGATGAGATTGTTGATATGAGCGTTAGTCAAACCATAAAAAGATCCATCAACACCTCTTTAACAACAATAGTGGCAATTATTTGCTTGTATATTTTTGGGGTTGAATCCATTAAGGATTTTACACTTCCATTGATTGCAGGTATCTTGTCCGGAACATATTCATCTATATTCATAGCGAGCCCCATATGGTATAATCTGAATATGATAGTTCACAAACCTAAATATATTGGTAAATAAGAATGTAAAAATTAAAGGGGGAAGACATCAATGAAAGTCAATTTAAAAGATAAAATCAGAAGTATTCAGGATTTTCCTGAAAAAGGCATTCTTTTCAGAGACATAACAACTCTGCTTCAGGATAGAGATGCTTTTATTACTGCAGTGGATGAAATGAAAAAAATGGTGAACGAATATGATTTTGATTTGATTGTAGGTCCTGAATCCAGAGGTTTCATTGTAGGAACCCCTTTGGCTTATGCAACAGGAAGAGGTTTTGTACCGGTAAGAAAACCTGGTAAACTGCCATACAAGACTATTCGTTTCCAATATGATCTGGAATATGGAAGTGACGTCCTCGAAATTCATATGGATGCCATCAAAGAAGGGCAGAAAGTAATCATTGTTGATGATTTATTGGCTACAGGAGGCACAATTTTATCGACAATAAAATTGGTAGAACAATTAGGTGGAGAAGTATCGGGTGTTTTTGTCATGATTGAACTTTTAGATTTAAATGGCAGAGATAAATTGAATGAATACGAAGTAAAATCTCTGTTGCAATATTAAACAATATACTTTAAAATGCTGCTTAATAGAAGAAGAACTTCTTACAGGAATATCTTATGGGAAAGAAGACGGGATGTATCCCGTCTTCATTTTAAAGCCAATACGGGAGATAATAAGATGACCATAGAGTACTTTATCGATGAAATAATTAAATACAATCAAAATACAGATTTGCTTTTGATAGAAAAAGCTTACAATATTTCTGAAAAAGCTCATTTAGGACAATACAGACAATCCGGAGAAGAATATTTCATCCATCCGGTAGAGGTGGCCAAAATTCTTATTGAATTGGAGATGGATGATGCTACGATTGTAGCGGGATTGCTTCATGATATTTTAGAAGATACAAATTATAAATATGAGCAGTTAATAGATGATTTTGGTCAAGAAATTGCGATGCTGGTGGAAGGCGTCACTAAACTGGGTACTCTGATTTATGAAAGTAAAGAAGAAAGGCAAGCAGAAAATTTGAGAAAAATGTTTCTGGCTATGTCAAAGGACATTCGTGTCCTTATTATTAAACTTGCAGATCGGCTACACAATATGAGGACTATAAATTATATGAATGAAAAAAAGATCCGAGAAAAGTGCCAAGAAACACTTCAAATCTATGCCCCTTTGGCACACAGGCTGGGAATATCAAGGATAAAATGGGAAATGGAAGATATTTCATTTAGGTATCTTGAACCCAATGCTTACTATGAATTATTTGAAAAAGTAAAGCGGAAACGTAAAGAAAGAGAAGCCTTAATCAATGAAGTAATTAAAGAACTGAAGGCAGAAATAAAAATTCATGATATTTCTTTTGAAATCACAGGCAGATCTAAGCATTTCTACAGTATTTATAGGAAAATGAAGTATCAGAACAAAGAATTTGATGAGATTTTTGATTTAATGGCAGTTAGGGTTATTGTAAACTCTATACGTGATTGTTATGCCGTATTAGGAATTGTTCACACCATGTGGAAACCTATTCCCGGAAGATTTAAAGATTATATTGCCATGCCAAAGCCTAATATGTACCAGTCAATTCATACGACTGTTATTGGTAAAAATGGCGAACCTTTTGAAATTCAAATCAGAACCGTGGAAATGCATAAAATCTCTGAATTTGGGATAGCGGCACATTGGAGATATAAAGAAGGCAAGAAAGCGACTGACGAATTTGATCATAAATTAGCATGGCTCAGGCAAATGATGGAATGGCAGAGGGATTTGAAAGACCCTAAAGAATTTATGGAATCATTGAAAGTAGATTTGTTTTCTAATCAAGTTTTTGTGTTTACACCGAAAGGAGAGGTAATTGAACTTCCAACAGGATCTACTCCCATTGATTTTGCTTATAAGATTCATTCGGAAGTTGGAAATCGGTGTATTGGGGCAAGAGTAGACGGAAAGATGGTGCCCATTGATTACAAGCTAAGCAATGGAAATATTGTAGAAATTATCACTGCCGGCAACAGCAAAGGACCGAGCATTGATTGGCTTAAAATTGTAAAGAGCACTCAAGCAAAGAATAAGATAAAACAATGGCTGAAAAGAGAAGATAAGGGAGAGAATATTGACAAGGGAAAAGAAATGCTTGAGAAATATGTAAGAAGAAAAGGTTATGATATTCAGCAGATTATTAAGCCTCAATGGATCAATAAAGCAGCAAAACAATTTAACCTTAATTCTTCCGAACATCTTTATGCTTCCATTGGAAATGGAAGTATTCTGGTTAATAAAGTGGTCCCTAAGCTTCAAGATTATTATCGCCAAGAAAAACAACAAGAGCTGGTTCAAAAGGAAAAGACGGTTATAGCCGAACCTTCCTTTAAACCAAGAAAGAAAAACAATGAAACAAGTGGTATAAAGGTGGATGGTGGTGCGGATAATCTATTAATAAGGATGTCAAAATGCTGTAATCCCGTACCCGGCGATGAGATTGTGGGCTTTATTACAAAGGGAAGAGGTCTATCGATTCACCGCAGAGATTGTATAAATATTGTCAGTGAATATGACAATATAAAAAATAGGCTGATAGATGTTGAATGGGATATGGAAAAAGAAGATCTGTCCTATGAAACGGAAATCAATATTTTATTGGAAGATAGAAAAGGGTTTCTTGTTGATATAACAAGAATATTTGATGATTTAAATTTAACCGTTACCGGTATCAATGCAAAAAGTGGAAGAGATAAAATTGCAAATGTAAATCTAACAATAGAAATAACCAATATCGAACAACTGGACAAAGTGTTTAACAAGATAAAGAATATTGAAGGTGTTATGGATGTATATAGGGTGATATCATGAGTTAGAGGTTATTCTCTACTATCTGTTATTTAAAAAATGAAAAACTTTGGAGGATATTATGCGGGCTGTAGTGCAGAGAGTCAGTGAGGCAGATG
>CAZKKX010000137.1:5835-6712 GCA_964553505.1 uncultured Eubacteriales bacterium
TTCTGGTGCGTGCCGTAACGCGGGGGAACGGGTCTGTTGGGAATGATGTAACAGGAAAAATCAATTCAGGTTTGATGGTATTGATAGGGGTTGAAGAAACAGATACTAAAGAAGATGCAGGGTATTTGGCGGAAAAAGTTGTAAATTTGAGGGTATTTGAAGACAATGACGGGAAAATGAATTTATCTCTTATGGATATAAAGGGAGAAATGTTAGCTGTCTCACAGTTTACATTGATGGGAGATTGTAGAAAGGGCAGAAGACCAAGTTTTACTCAAGCTGCCAACCCTGAAAAAGCAATTGAATTATATAATTGCTTTATAGAAAAGTGCAAGCAAATTGGGATTAAAGTTGAAACTGGTGTTTTTCAAGCTGAAATGAAGGTAAGATTATGCAATGAAGGACCCGTTACGTTGATTATAGATAGTAATAAATTATTTTAAGGAGTAATAATAATGATTAAAAAGTTTGTCTTAGGAATGTATCAGGAGAATTGTTATGTTGTATTCTGCAGCCGTACCAAAAAAGGGTTTATTGTAGATCCTGGAATATACAGTCAGGAAGTGATTAATTATATTCAAGAGAAGCAATTAGATATTGAATTTGTTTTATTGACTCATGCTCATGGAGACCATATCTGCGGTTTGACAGATACAGTGGAAAAGTTCAATGTACCTGTTTATATACATAAGAAAGAAGCTGAGATATTACAAGATCATAAGAAGAATTTTTCCGGAGAAATATGCGGGAAAATGATAGAAAGAGAAGCGGAAAGGCTTCTTGAAGATGGAGAGATAATCAAAATAGGATATATGGAAATAAAGATTATCCATACACCGGGGCACACACCTGGGGGTATTTGTATTTATATAGAAGC
>CAZKKX010000138.1:0-6694 GCA_964553505.1 uncultured Eubacteriales bacterium
TTATGTACTGGATCAGGATATTAAAAGTACCGGAATAGCTTATAAAAAGAGGATTGGATATGTGCCCGAAACAGCCGAAATATATGACAGTCTTACGGCAAGAGAGTATTTAACTTTTACTGGTGAACTTTATGGATTGGAAAGTGGGTTGGTTGATTGGAAGGCTAAAAAGCTCATGAGAATTTTTGGCATAGATGATGTCTATGATTCAAGAATATCATCTTATTCCAAAGGGATGAAACAGAAGGTGATGATTATATC
Organism: uncultured Eubacteriales bacterium; assembly: GCA_964553505.1. Taxonomy (GTDB): domain Bacteria; phylum Bacillota; class Clostridia; order Peptostreptococcales; family JAAYPU01; genus JAENZQ01. Next base: position 262 of record CAZKKX010000138.1, read on the forward strand.
GAGTTTACTGCATGATCCTGATATTTTATTTTTGGATGAACCTTTGGCAGGTTTGGATGCTAATAGTGTTATGGTTTTCAAAGAAATTATGGCTCAATTAGTCAAGCAGGGCAAAACTATTTTTTATTCTTCTCATATTATGGATGTTGTAGAGAAAATAAGTAATAGAATCGTATTGTTAGATGATGGGCAGATTGTGGCTGACGGCAGTTTCGCTGATTTGAAAAATCAGTGTAAAGAAGGGTCCCTGGAGGAAATATTTAATCAATTGACTGGATTTAATGCTTATAAAGAAATTGCCGAAGAATTCGTGTCTATTGTTCAGGGAGAATCCTATGAACTTTAAAATTTTAAGATTTATCGATAGATTTAGAGCTGTTTTTGAAAAACTTGGGATTGATTATCCCATGATGAGAAGGATACTTGAAATTAAGTTGATTATGGATGGAAGACGTATTCCTACCATAATGAACAATTCTTCAAAAAAGAAATCTGAGAAAAAAGAGAAAAATAATTTTTTCAGATCTCTGTGGATATATGTTCTTATGGGAATTTTTATGATTCCTTTTATCATTATGGATAATAGTTATATCTTTCAAATGAGCATTGTCTTTGGAATATTTATTTTTATGATTATGACTTCTTTGATCTCAGATTTTTCCGCAGTTTTTTTGGATATAAGAGATAAAAATATAATTTTCTCGAAACCGGTAAGTAATAAAACGTATGGTATGGCAAAAACGATTCACGTGTTGATTTATATGTTTTATATTACGATTTCTTTGACAGGCATACCTTTGGCGGTATCCTTCGTAAAGCATGGAATTCTATTTTTTGGTATATTCCTATTTGAAATCATTCTTATGGATTTATTTATTGTAACATTGACAGCCTTGCTGTATCTTTTGATATTAAAATTTTTTGACGGCGAAAAATTAAAAGATGTTATCAATTATGTTCAGATCATATTAACTATAACAATAACAGTAGGCTATCAATTAATTGGAAGACTATTTGGAATCATAGATCTTAATGTAATATTTCTTCCCAGATGGTGGCAGTATTTAATTATACCTGTGTGGTTTGGAGCACCTTTTGAGCTATTCATACATAATAATTACAACAGCCATTATATATCATTTTCGGTATTGGCTGTATTAGCTTCCATCACTTCTATTATGGCATATATCAAGTTGATACCTGTTTTTGAAAGATATTTGCAGAAATTAAGCAATGACAGTGGAAAAGAAAAAGGATTAAAAAACAAAGGGCTATTACAAAGGTTGAACCAATTCATTTGCAGAGATAGAGAGGAAAGGATTTTTTTCCGATTTGCGTCAGTTATGATTAATAATGAAAGGGAGTTTAAACTTAAGGTATATCCTTCATTAGGTTTTTCTCTCATATTTCCATTTATATTTATTTTTAACCAGCTGCAGTATAGAGAATTTGCCGAAATCGCAGCAGGCAAGTCCTATTTTAATATATATTTTTGCGCATTGTTGCTTCCCACTGTAATAATGATGATGAAGTACTCCGGAAAGTATACGGGGGCATGGATTTATCATGTATTTCCTATTGTAAAGAGGGTATCAATATTTAAAGGAACATTAAAAGCCATATTAATAAAACTATTATTACCGGTGTATATTTTAGAATGTTTTTTATTTACAGGTATTTTTGGGATCAGGATATTTTGGGATCTAATCATTGTTTTTCTTAATATAATTCTGTTTACGGTAATTTGTTTCAAAATTCTCAAGAAATCGTTGCCATTTTCAGAGGCGTTTGAAGCTGCTTCCCAGAGTCAGGGCTTTACGCTACTGCCTTTAATGCTTGTTATAGGTGTATTGGGAGGTGTACACTTTGCGGTTACATTATTTGATGCCGGTATTTATATATTGCTTGTCTTTTTGATCGTTGCAAACATCATTGTATGGAAAAAAGCTTTTGCAAACATTTGTGATTTTTGATATAGGATGCTGTTAAAGAAGCCTTCTTAGCAAAATGACTATTTCTTGAATAGAATAAAGAATAAAAGAAATAGGAGGCAAGAAGATGGATACATTAATAAAATTGCCTGTAGGTATTTCCGGTATGCCGTATGCAACCCCTACCATCCATGTCATTTACCCGCAGGTGTTTGGACTGAATCAACCGGAGATTCAGCATAGAATAAACGGATATATCTATTATTTATTGAAAGAAGTTATTTCAATGCTGCAGCAGCCGGATATGGTTACAATGATTTCCGGTGCATATGAAATCAAGACAAATCAAAGAGATGTATTAAGTCTTACTTTAAACTATTTAGGAGATTTTCACGGTGCCCATCCTATCACTGTGGTCAAAGCATTGACTACGGATGTAACCACAGGAAAAAAATATGTTTTGAAGGATTTGTTTAAGCCGGACAGTGACTATATTAATGTTATATCAGAAATAATCAAAGAACAGATTTCGTCAAGAGATATTCCTCTGTTAGACGGATTTGAAAAGATTTGCCCTGATCAGGATTATTATATAGGGGATAAAAGTCTGATAGTGTATTTTCAACAGGTCGAGATTTCGCCTTATTATGTTGGCTTTCCATATTTTGTGATACCTGTTTATGATATATCGGATATTATACTTGAAAGCGGACCATTAGGAAAAATGACACAATTTTTTTAATAGTGGGCATAACTATTTGCGTTTAAAAAAATAGGTGTAAAAGTGGAAATTGATCCATAAAGGATTAACAGATATGATACACTATTAAAAAAAGATTAACAGATGAGAAGAAAGGACTAAGGATGAGTAAATCGGTAGTATTAGCTGAAAAGCCTTCTGTAGGGAGAGATTTGGCAAGAGTTTTGAATTGTCGAAAGAAGGGAAACGGATATTTTGAAGGAAATAAATATATTGTCACATGGGCGCTTGGGCATTTGATTGAATTGGCGCCACCTGAACGGTACGAGGATAGATTTAAGACATGGGCAATACAAGATTTACCTATTATCCCTGATTATTTAAAACTGGATGTTATCAGAAAGACAAGCAAACAGTATCAAATCGTCAAAGAACAGCTTTTCAGAAAAGATGTTGGGGATGTTGTTATTGCAACAGATGCAGGACGAGAAGGAGAACTGGTTGCCAGATGGATATTGGAGAAAGCGCACATTCATAAACCCGTGAAAAGGCTATGGATATCATCGGTTACAGATAAAGCTATACTTGAAGGGTTCAGCCATCTAAAGGATGGAAGAGATTATAAAAATCTTTATGTATCGGCGGTTGCCCGTGCAGAAGCCGATTGGATTGTCGGGATAAATGGAACACGAGCCTTGACATGTAAATACAACGCACAACTTTCCTGCGGTAGAGTGCAGACGCCAACTTTGTCTATGGTCAAGAAAAGAGAAGATGAAATAAGGAATTTCAAACCGAAAACATTTTATGGGTTAACAATAGAAGGAAAAGGAATCAAATGGGTTTGGCAGGATAAAGATACTCATGATATTAAAACATTCAGTAAAGAAAAGCGCGATAAGGTATTATTATCAATTAATAATAAAAATGCGGAAGTTTTTGAGGTAAAGAGGGCTTTAAAGAAAAGCTTTTCACCGGCCCTTTATGATTTAACAGAACTTCAAAGAGACGGAAACCGGCTATTTGGATATTCTCCAAAAGAAACATTGTCAATTATGCAAAGGCTTTATGAACACCATAAAATTCTGACTTATCCCAGAACAGATTCCAGATATATTACTTCAGATATTGTAGAGACTCTTAAAGACAGGGTAAAGGCATGTGGTATAGACTCATATTCCAGATTTGCTATGTCGGTGCTAAGCAAACCAATTAAGGCTAATAAATCATTTGTTGATAATAGTAAAGTTTCCGATCATCATGCCATTATCCCTACCGAGCAAACAGTATTGCCGAGAGAATTGTCGGATAAAGAGCGAAAAATATATGACTTGGTCATCAAACGCTTTTTTGCAGTATTATTACCTCCTCATGAGTACCGACAGGTTTCCGTAAAGAGTTCAATAGGAGAAGTGTTTTTTATAGCTAAAGGCAAAAGCGTCCTGAAGAATGGGTGGAAGGAGGTGTATCAGTTCTATTCGGAAGATGAAGAGCCGGATCAGATAAAGGAACAAGTATTACCGGATATAAATAAAGGAGATATAGTAAAAATTTCTAAAATAGTTGCTACCGAAGGGCAAACAAAGCCCCCCGCCCCATTTAACGAGGCTACTTTACTATCTGCTATGGAGAATCCGATAAAATATATGGATACAGATAATAAAAAGTTGATCAAAACAATAGGAGAAACAGGGGGGCTTGGAACCGTTGCAACAAGAGGAGATATATTAGATAAGTTATTCAACAGTTTTCTTATAGAAAAAAAAGGAAAAGATATATGGATTACTTCTAAAGGAAAACAGCTTCTTGAGCTGGTCCCGGAAGAATTAAAGTCACCGGTCCTTACTGCTCAGTGGGAACAAAAATTGGGAGATATTTCGAAGGGAGCGCTTGAAAAAGACTCTTTTATTAGAGAAATGAAAGCTTATGCTATAAAAGTGGTAGATGTAATCAAGGGAAGTAAAGAAAAATTCCGACATGATAATATTACTAAAAACAAATGCCCGGAATGCGGGAAATTTCTTCTTGAAGTAAAAAGTAAAAAAGGCAGACTTCTTGTTTGTCAGGACAGGGAATGCAGATACCGAAAAAGCATAGCTATTATTACCAATGCCAGATGCCCAAATTGTCATAAGAAACTTGAATTATGCGGCGAAGGCGAAGGACAGATCTTTGTCTGCAAATGCGGATATAAAGAGAAACTTTCAGTATTTGATGAAAGAAAGAAGAAAGAAAAGAGTGCTATGTCTAAAAAGGAAGTAGCAAAATATATGAAAAATCAGAATAAAGAAAATGATGAACCGCTGAATACAGCTCTGGCAGATGCACTTTCAAAACTTAAAATCAAGGAGTAACCAACAGTTAATAATCAACTTGAATTCTCTTGAAACGGTTAGCAAATAATATACTTATAAATGGTTATATAATGCAATATACTTCCCACCAAGATGAATATATGGAAAATTTCATGGTAACCAAACTTCCATATTTTTAATCGAGCTGGTTTAAGAGCATAAATAATACCGCCTATGGTGTAGGAGATACCTCCCCATACAATCAGAAGAAAACCGGAGATGACGAGACGGGTTGCTAAAGGATAGACGACGAAAATGGCCGACCAGCCTAAAACAATATAAAAGCTTGTATATAGCAATCTTGGGGCGTTATTCCAGAAGACTTTCAGAATGATTCCGGTAACTGCCAAAGTCCAAACAATGGTCAGCAAAGTATATCCGATTCTGCCTTTTAGAGTAATAAGGCATATTGGGGTATAAGTTGAGGCAATCAGAAAGTAAATCATTATATGGTCAATTTTCCTTAAGGTTGCCAGTGCTTTCAAAGGGAGTGTGCTCCAGTGATATATAGTAGATGCGGAGTATAATCCTATTAATCCAATGGAAAAGATAATGGATGAAATGATTTTAACCTGATTTCCGGTTGGAATCGTTTGAGATAAAAGATACAAGAAACCAATGGCAGACAGGATACATCCTACCAGGTGAGAAATTGAATTAATGGGTTCGCGAATCTGTATTTTCATAGTCATACCTCCATAAGTAGATTTAAATACCATATAACATGGTATACCTAATTATACATAAAGTCAATAATAAATATACCTTATTATTGAATTATTATACCTATTTGAAAAAACTATATTTTTGTTATATAAATATATTCGCCATAATAAATTATTAAAGGCAGTGTAAAAAGAGGATTATTAAAAATAATGTCGAATTTGAATGTTAGATATTATGAAGAAAGAGGTTGTTGTATGGCCCAGTTATACTTTAGATACAGTACGATGAATGCAGGTAAATCTATTGAGGTTATAAAAGTAGCACATAATTATGAAGAAAGAGGTAAAAAGGTTCTGGTAATGACATCTGCTGTTGACGACAGATATGGCACAGGAAAAGTATCATCAAGAATTGGCGTTTCGCGTGATGCTGAATTAGTATATGACGATACGAATATTCTTGAACTATTTTTAAATGAGAATAAAAGGAAATCTATAGATTGTGTTCTTGTAGATGAATGTCAGTTTTTAAAGAGGCACCATGTTGAGGAATTGGCTGAGATTGTAGATAGCTGTAATGTTCCTGTTTTATGCTATGGGCTTAAAAACGATTTTCGAAATGAATTATTTGAAGGTTCTTATGCTCTTTTGGTATATGCGGATAAGATAGAAGAGATAAAAACCATATGCTGGTGCGGAAAAAAAGCAACTATGGTTGCCCGTATTGTTGATGGCAAGTTGGTCAAGTCCGGGGAACAAATACAGGTGGGAGGAAACGAAATG
>CAZKKX010000139.1:0-3771 GCA_964553505.1 uncultured Eubacteriales bacterium
CCTGCTTTTGGAGCTGCTACAATCAATCCTCTTTGCCCTTTTCCGATGGGTGCAATCAAATCAATCAAGCGTGTTGATAAATCTCTTGTACTGTATTCCAGCGACAGCCTCTCATCGGGGTAAACAGGCGTCAGATCATCAAAATTAGGTCTTCTGACAGAAACCTCCGGATCATCTCCATTTACACCCTTGACATATAATAAAGCTCTAAATTTTTCGCCATCGTTGGGAGGTCTGGTAAGCCCTGATATTTTATCTCCTGTTTTCAAGTTAAATCTTCTGATCTGTGAAGGAGAAATATAGACATCTTCATCACTGGTCAGGAAATTATAGAATCGAAGAAAGCCAAACCCTCCCTCGGCAATTTCTAAAATACCTTCTACTTTATCACTGTTTCCTGAATTCTCAATATCTTGAATATGTTTTCTTCGTTCTTCTCTCTTATTATGTATTTCATTATTGGATTTTTCATGTTGCTGGTTTGAATTCTTTTCTTTTGTTTCATTAGCAGAAGGGCTTTCTTGAACTGATGTCTTTTCCTCGGTGTCTTTCAAATCTTTTTCTTTTAATGATAAAATTTCTTCAATAAGTTCATTCTTTTTCAACTTACTTATATTAGGAATTTTAAAAGCTTTTGCAATCTCCCGAAGTTCTGTAAGCTTTTTCTCCTTTAAAATACTTTCTTCCAAACTATTACCTCCCTGGGAATTATATGTTTATATATAAGTTTATGGATTATAGATAATGGGATTATGGAGATTTAATGTGAATTTTGAATAACAAAATTCTTTTGCTTTCCTTTCTCTCCCCTATTCTCTTTTTACTTATGGTTACGGGTATAATTTTTTACAAAAAGAACAGTTGAATGCGGCAGGAATACAGAAAAACATATAGGAGAAAAATAATTAACAAATTCTGCATATGAAAATGCATCTCTAAAAAACTATTACAATTTCTTTTGGATTAATTAGAACCGTCAATATAAAATCCAGTTATAATTTAAGAAATGATATAATATTAATTCAGAATCTTCATTTCAATAATTTTGATACCATCACAAGTATACTCAACTTCCGTATTCAAAGTCAAGGAAATCATGCTTATTATATTGTTTTTTTCATCATATATCTCTGATTTGTCATCCAATATATATGAAATTTCCTCTCTTCTTCGCCTTTCAATGGTGATTTTATATGTATCCTCCGTTATCTGACGAATTTCGGAAATGGTACCTTCATACAAATCTTCTTCAGTCCAAATCAGCAACTGCTCATTGTCCACCGCATTATTATAGGCAATCACAGCTTCCGTATTATCTTTTATATCTCTCGGGGTATCTTCTTTTCCATTGATGATTATACCCGCTTCTTCAGAAATTATAAGTGTTTGCAATGTGCCTGAGGAGTCTTCAAAATAAAGGGCGTTTCCTCTTATCTCCCGAATAATTCCGTTGAATGTTTTTCCTTCTTTTTCTAAATCCACTTCCCTGCTGCTCCCAAGATAATATACTCTGGAACACACTGCGGCAAATTCCGCACGGGTAATGGTACTGTCCGGTCTAAATTCATTATAGTCATCACCTATCATAATTTGGTGCCTGTACATTAAATCGATATAGGGAAGCGCTTTATCCTCGATTATTTCTTTGTCACTGTAAGGCAGGGAATATATAGGGGATGTTTTCTTATCCACAGCTTTGGCAGCCCAGACCGCCACTTCCTGCCTGCTTGCAGGAAGTCCTGTCTCATTGCTGACAAAACTGACTAAATCTTTTTCTTCAATTATATCATATTTTAAAGCATAAGCCACATAAGGACGTGCCCATTCGGCTATGCCATAAGTATTCATAGATTCAATATATGCATCTGTAAAGTCATCAATACTTTGTAAAATCCCTGCCGCTGCCAAAGACCTGTAAATCATGGTCAGGGACTGTTCTTTTGTAACCGGATTGGAAGGCAAAAAAGATCCGTCGGGAAAACCATTGATAATTCCTTTTTCCGCCGTAAATTCGATATAATCATACGCCCAGTGGTCTGCTATGTCTGTAAATTGAACATTAGCATAGGATAGGGATGATAACGCCAACAAAGCTAATATTAAAAATACTAATGCTTTATTATTTTTTTTCATTGTATTCCTCCGATTATAATTTTTATCTGATGAGATCACGTCGCTGTCGCTCCTTGCAATTACAAAAATAGAAGCTGTCATTGCGAGCATAGCGTGGCAATCTTTGTAATTCATTATATCATTTAAAGCAATACTTTGTCATTACAACCATGTTTCAAATCATATATTTTAAGCAAATCCATAGTTCTTTAAGATAGAAAAGAGGCCTTTATGATATCAAAGCCTCTTAGGTTGTTTTTCTATTTTTGTTTCTTGCTTTTATGATAATGGTACGGTAAATCGCCCTGCGCCCATGGATTCTTGAAAAGCATCGATTGCAAGGTTATAATTCAAGATTGCATTGGAAAGACCCACTTTTGCCTGAAATACTTTTGTCTGCATTTCCTGCACATCCGTAAGGATTGCCATACCGGCATCATAGGTAAGCTGTGTCAGCCTCAAGGCTTCCTCCAATGTTTCTACGGATTTCTTGCTCGTTTCAACAGCAGATTTCTTTTGCCTCACATCCATATATTTTTCCCTAACATCTATCTCTACATTATCTAATGCTGATAAATACTGTGCCGTTGTTTCTTCCAAAGCAATTCTTTGTTTCTTTACTTCTGATGCCGAAGCCGATTTTTTCTTAAGATTTTCCGTAGTCATTTCGGAAAGATCCAACTGGAATTTAGCAGCATAGATTTCATTTCTCTCCAAAAGAGCTTTTGATACGGCTTCTGCTATCCCTATGTCTTTCTCTGCCGCATTTTCTGAAATAGAATCTGTCAATACAACTTCCTGCATGGGATCATAACCTAACAGTAAATTTAGCTTCATTTTTGCATTTTTCAAATTAAGAACAGATTCGTCATAATCGGTTTCAGCGCTCATTAGCTCATACTCTGCAGACAGGACGTCCTGCTTTGCAACCATACCCAACTCAAATTTTGTCTGTGTATTTTCATAAAGCTTTTGCCTGACAGCAACATTCTCTTCGTTGATTTTAACCAGTTCATTTAAATTATTCACTGTAAAATAGAACTCTTTTACTTGTGCTCTAAGCATGTTTTCCTCAGCCGTTTTATTTCTGAGTCTTTGATCCTTATAAAATTCTCCTGTAAATTTCAATATCTCCGCATCGGAACGGGTAGCCGATAGGCTATTTTGTATGAAGGCACCCATTTGATTGGCTTTGGACATAGCATCCCACCCCGCATTAATGGCCTGGGCACTTTCCGTATATTCCCAGTAGGCTGCTACTGCTTTTTCCTCATTCCAGTCAATGCTTTTTCCCGAAACACTTTCGGTACGTGCTCTGTCGATAGCTTCTTCCAGCGAAAGGGTTATTGCATCCCCTTGAAAGTCCATGCTATCTATAACATTGATATCCGCTGATGCAAATACAGCAAAAGAAAGGATCAAACCAAATACTAAAATCCCTGATACAACTTTTTTATTCATTTTCATTCCTCCAAACTGACCGGCAAGTCACATTTATATATTTATATTTTATCTTTATCGTTTGTACGAGTCAAGGAGTAGCTTGAAATGTAATATAAATGAAATCATTTGAGTCTAAATAAAATATTACTAAAGTAAGAGGTGTGTGTAAAGGGTGGAATTGTTAGAGTTTTGTAAGAAATTATAGATATAGATTAT
>CAZKKX010000139.1:3871-6675 GCA_964553505.1 uncultured Eubacteriales bacterium
CGGGAGCTTTTTGTTTAACTGTTTATCGATTTTGTGTCAATGATTTAGATTGTTGACATATAAGCATTGTATTTGTCAATATCGCCTGCTTCTACTACGAATACCATATCAACTAAACCATCGCCATCTAAGATATACATTACAAGGTCACCAACACGTAAGTCTCTGACTTTTCCTACTTCAACATCATCCGGATCATCTCCGTCAAATGCCATCAAGTATACAACTACGTCGTCGCTGTAATCATCAATCCAGTCATTTTCTGCATTAGGTGTTGCCACAGCTCCTTCGGTGATTTTGTTGGTTAGGTCAAGTCCGTCACTGTCTCGGCTTGCAACATATCCAAAGCCATCAACTGCTGCACTGGTTCTAACCATAGTTGCTTCTTTCACTGCACCGCCGCTGTATTTAACAACGTATACAAATCCAGTTTCAGAATCTGCATCCAAGTCGCCTTGACCCTTAGTTGTCAGAACACTTGCTGATTTTCCGTTTAAGAAGCCTTCAAGTTCTAATACTTTATCGCCGCTGTCATTCTTAACTTCATAAATCTTGTTGACCGCAAAGTAGTCTGATGTTGCCGCAGTAGTGTCTATAATAAGCATTACGGCAATTTTACTGCCATCTCGATAATAATATGCATCATAATCATCTTCATCTGTTAGAGAAGAAAATACTTCCCAGTCACTGTCATCAACAGTTCCGCCAAATGAATAGCCAGTATCATCTACGAAGAAGAATACCGCATCACTGTCAAGTTGTCTGCCGGCCCATCTGTCGCTCCTTGCGCTGTAAGATGAACTTCCGAAATCGTCGTTTACGCTACTGATTACAACATCCAGTTCATCAATCACATCTCTGGAAGTTAAGTTGTAGGAAACAACGGAACCTGTTATCATGTCGGCTCCCCATACATTATTATTAATAATGCTGTTGGCAATATCATCATCATCTACATCAAAGGTCACTGTGTCGCCTTCGCTTGTGAAGAGTTTGATTCTTGCATCATCGAAATTGTCGCCATCAGTAAAGCCTACTACAATACCATACTCATCAGGTGTAGAATCTACTTCATCGATGTCAAAGATATATCCGAATTCGTCAAGATACAGGTCATAAACATCGCCTACTGAGAAATCACCGATTCCTACGCCGTCAAGAGCAACTTCAAGCTCTACGGAAGCAAGTTTGTATTCGTTGTTATCTGAGTCATATACTTTACTGCCTGAAATTTTATTAACTTTGATTTCTTGTACGTCTCTGGTAACAACAATTTTAACTTTGTCATATTCGTCATCTTTGTTTTCTTTATTTGCCGAAGCATAGATTGTAACGATATCATCTTCTTCGATATCTTCTAAGTCGTCAACATCACCTTCAACGATGATATTTTCAAAATCAAGCTCGTCGCCGTCATTGTCTACCGTAGGAAGCTCAACATCAAATATCTCACCGCTACCGTCTTCGAGAACATCTTCGATATCATCTAAGTCGCTTTCCCCTACCATTGCTTCATAAGTAGGTGCCCATGCAACGATACCGTCGATTTTGTCAAATGTGTCATCATCATCATCGTCTAATTTACCGTAAACGGTGATTTCAAAACCGTCAAGCAAATCTTTAACATCTGCATAATCTGCTTCGCCGCCATTCAGGTAAACACCGGCATTTGAAGCTTTACCGTCTAATATAGAAACATCATAATCATCATCATCTGCATCTGTAACTTCAAGATCACCTAAATCAAATTCGCCGACTACGAAATCCGTATAATCGTCATCAATGCCTGTAGTAGCTATGATTACACCATCTTCGTCTTTGAATGCGTCAATATATGCATATACATAATCTGAAAGATCAATCAAAGTCTCATCTTCGTCGCCAATCATCTTTGGAGTCACTTTTACAGTTTCTTTTGTAGCCTTGTGTTTTTCTTCAAGAAGAGTTTTCGATCCTATTGTAACCGCACCGTCATTGTCAACGGATACAGTTTCTACAGTCAATGCATTGTAAATCATCTGTGCAACAGCGCCTCTGTCGGCAGCTCCTGCAAGAAGTACTTTTACATCATCTGTAATGTCAAGATCCTGTGCCAAGGAAATGTAGTTCACAGGCCATGAACCGACTAATTTTTCACAACCGTCAATGTATCCAAGAGATCTTACAACCATTGTAATGGCTTCCGGGAAGGATACTTGTGCATCTGGCTGGAAAGTACCGTCAGGATAACCGTTAACGGTTCCTTTTCCGGCAATAATAGCCACATATTTGTCTGCCCAATGTCCTGGCATATCGCTGAAGCTGCTTACTCCAACGTAATCTGCAGCATCTTCAAGTCCTAATGCTCTAACAATCAATGCTGCCATTTCGGCTCTTGTAACAGCGCCTTCCGGTTTATAAGTGCCGTCAGGGTAACCGGTTACAATGCCGAGGTTCATTAATACTTGTACCGGTGTTTCGAAGTCTGTGCCTTCAACATCGGCAGGTGCAGCAAATGCAAAACCGAAGCTACCAAGTACTAATGAAAGTACGAGTACGAATGAAAGTACTTTTCGCATATAATTTGTTCCTCCTTTTGTATTTTTGTTTTTGAAAGGGTTTATAATTTGATTAGGATGTCAAATCATCTCCCCTTTCAAAGACAATTTGACTCTTTTTATAATAGAAGTGTAGGCATACCAAGACATACCCCACATTCTATCTCGTTTAATTATACTATCGAGGATTCGACCAGTCAATGCGTTGGCTGTTTTGTAATATAACTGTAACAAAATGCCATTCATACCGATGCCTGAATTCTCTCT
>CAZKKX010000140.1:0-1984 GCA_964553505.1 uncultured Eubacteriales bacterium
TTCATTTTGCTAATAAACCAGATATCTGTGGTATCAGCCCTTCTTTTTTCTGTTTTTTTTGGACTGGTCCCTTATCTTTTTTTACTCATCCGGTTAAACATCTTAAGAACTGAGGGAAGTTTTGAAGCAGATTTGATTGTAGGAGAGCTTTTGAATCAGTACAAAATAAACTATTTTAATATGATAGAAGCTATAGACCGGATGGTAATGTTTAGGGAAGCACCTATTTGCAGGAAGGCATTTTACAGATTATCTCTCCTTCTGAAAGAATACAAAACAGAAGAAGAGCTGACGGAAGCTTTGAAGGAAATGGTATTCTTGGTCAATACGGATTGGATGAGGATGCTGACGAACAATATATATCTCGCCGTAGAATGCCGTACAAATGTGAGCATAGGTTTGGAGGATATTTTACTGGAATTAAGAGAAGCGAAAACAGCCACAGAAAAAGCAAAGCAAATCAATCTTGAAGGCTTTTCGATTTTAAAATATTTTTCTCCCGCTATGTACCTGTTGACAGTTTTTATAGCCGTTAGATATTTTGGGTTTTCATTTAAAAAGTTTCTTTCTTACCAGTTTTACACTGAGATTGGCATAAAACTTTTTTTGCTGATTCTGTTGCTGATGCTGATTAATACAAGTTGTATGCTTTTGTTTCAAAAACAGAAATTTGATTTATAGAGGCTCTAACATGAAAATTATTTATTATACTTTGATTATATTCCTTCTTCTGACCGGCATTGGGTTTATCCGAGGTTGGGCGGCGGGGAAAAACAATAAGCTGAAAATTCGGTTTCGAAAATACCGGTTCAGGAATGCCAGGGTATTGCTTCAAAGGACCTTGGAAAACAATAACGAGCTTTTTAAAGGTACAGGGATTCCTCTGACGGTTTATCAATATAATCTTTTAAGGGTCGCTGTTTTTCTTCTGATCTGTTTTTTCCGGATCACCGGAAAAGGGTTTTCAACAGATTCGGCTATCATAATTATTATTATTTTTTTTCTTTTCATCATTACATCGCCCGGATTGACCATATTAAATAAAAGAATGCCCTTTGCGCTTTTATTAAATTTATTGAAAAGGCATCAGCAGGTTAAAATAGACGAAGAGATTTATAAAGCTGTTTCCCAATTGAAAAATCTTGTGATAGCACAAAAAGATGCCCCCATGTCTGCTTTTTTTCTCATTGAGCAGATTACAAGATTCACTAAAAAGACAAGAATGATATTTTCCAAAACGCTGGTATTGTTACATGAGGAAGATCAAGAGGCGGCAGTTGAGTATTTTAAATCTGCTTCCGGGACAAAACTGGGGAATGAATTTGGAAATATTATTTCAAAGCTGGACGGATTAAACCCTGCAGAATTAAAAGAACACCTTATGCAGATCCAGTCTGCAGTACGTGATGAAAAAGTTACCAATCGCTTGAGGCAGCAGGAATTATTCAGTAACCTTATCTTTATTCCCATTATTGCAGCATCCATGGTTATTATCTTAAATTTTGTCATTATAACAGTATGGATGGATTCAATATATAATATGCTTAAATTTTAAGGAGGTAAAATAAGATGAAACAAATTATCGTCATTCTTGCAACGGTGGCGTTAGGGGTCTATATTGGAGCTGTTTTGATTTTTGGAGGTTCTGATTCATTTAAAAAAGGAGCAGAAGATATAAGAGATGAAGCTACGAGGCAAATTAGTGAAATGATAGATGGTGTAGAATAGGAGCGGATTATGAAGCAGTTGATTATTATTCTGATGTCTATGTTTTTAGGAATATATATTTATGGCATGCTGTTAGGAGAGGAAGAAGATTCAGTAAGATCAAAAGCCGGAGATTTGATGCGCCGGAAAATTGAAATGCAGAAAATGATTCCATAAGGGACAAGGGGACAGGTTCATCGTCCCAGGGACAAGGGGACACAGGGACAAGGGGACAGGTTCATCGTCCCGAGGGACAAGGGGACAGGTTCATCGTCCC
>CAZKKX010000140.1:2084-6668 GCA_964553505.1 uncultured Eubacteriales bacterium
GGACAAGGGGACAGGTTCATCGTCCCGAGGGACAAGGGGACAGGTTCATCGTCCCGAGGGACAAGGGGACAGGTTCATCGTCCCAAAGGGACAAGGGGACAAAAGGGACAGGGACAAGGGGACAAGGGACAAGGGGACAGGTTCATCGTCCCAATTAAAAAATGGTAAAAACACCACTGAGGTGATGGGTAAAGGGAAGAATGGGGGCTTAATATGAAGCAGTTGATTGTTATGTCGGCAGTAATAGTGCTGCTATTATTATTTCCTCTGCAATATGCATTGGAACAGAGAAATTATTATGACATCGGGCAGTTTCAAAAATATGTTTATAATGCAAAGGAAGCGGCCAGAGTAAAAGGGTATTTTACCGATCAAATCATTGATGAATTAAAGGCACATTTACTGACAGAATTTGAGGAAATACAAGAGTCTGAAATTGTTATAGAGGTCACCAGAGCACCAAAATTTCGGACAAATACCTTTGATGAAAGAGAGATGATTTATTACAAAATTGGGATTCCTCTTAAAAAGCTGATTGCAGCCAATGCCTTATTGGGTATTTCCGATGAAGAAAACAGGACTTACTATTTTATAGAAAGTTATGCACCCAGCGAGTTGGTATTGCCATGAAAACTTTGATAGTTGGTGTGGCAATTGCCATTTTATACTCAGCATTTCTTATTTTTCAGATGGATAATAATCTGTATTTAATAAAGCTGGAAGAGCTAAAAGCAGTATCCAATGAGTGTTCTGCAGCAGCACTATATTATGATACCTGTGAATATAGAGAAGGTCTAAAAGTGTTCAATCGGGAGGAAGGAAATAAAGCAATCAGGCATCTGATTTGCAACAATCTGAAGCTGGATGAGAACTTTTTTCCGAAGGTCGGTAGCTATTGGACAGACAAAGTGGGATACAATGTATTCTATATTGATGATTCAGGATTTATATATGAATATTACAACAACGGATATATAGGCAGAGAATCTTTTGCTTATGGCAGTTTATATACCGACCCTATTGAAGGCTATCAGAAAGTAATTACCGAGCCTACCGTTATTGTTACCATAGTTGCAGGAAAACCAAAATATCGTTTATCGTTATTAGGGCTACAGGAAATATGCGCTGCAAGAAGTTCAGCTTATGAATATGTGAGGGACAAGGGGACAAGGGACATGGGGACAGGTTCGTTGTCCCAATAGAAAAACATAATAAAATACCACTGAGGTGATGGATGTGCCAAGATATGCGAGAGAAAAGAGTGAAAGCGGAATATACCACATAATGATAAGGGGAATAAACCGGCAGGATATATTCGAAGATAATGACGATCGGCAAAGATTTATAGAAACAATAAAGAAATACAAGACAGTAAGTAAATATGAAGTGCATGGTTACTGTCTTATGAGCAATCATGTTCATATGCTTATTAAAGAAGTCGAAGAACCGAAGTTATCTGGGACGAGGGACCTGTCCCCATGTCCCTTGTTGATAGAATGTAGAGAGCGATGGTTTAAGTTATCTGGGACGAGGGACCTGTCCCTAAGATTCGAAAGGAGAAAATACTAATGAAAAAGAGATTATTAATTTTAACGGTTATTACAATACTTACTTTAACATCGATGAGCTTCGCCATGGGCGAGGGCTTCAATGATGTAACAGAAGAACAATGGTTTTATGATTCAGTCACCAAAATGACAGAGCAAGACATCTTTAAGGGTTATCCTGATGGAACATTTAAGCCTGACAATACCGTTACATACGGTGAGTTTATAAAAATGTTTGTAGTGGCTACTACCGGTGAAGATGTGGGGAACAGTACAGAAGGACATTGGGTAACAAACTATTATGATAAAGGCATCGAATTAGGCTTATATACCGAATATGACATTATGTCAAAAGACTTTGATAACAATATCCCTAGAAAAATAATGGCATTTATGGTAGCTAATCATTTCTACGGAACAGAAATTAAAAACTATGATTTAGTTGAAGCAAGTATTCAAGATTTAGACCAAGGCAAACCCTATCAACATGAAATTATTAAATCTTATGGTATGGGCATCTTAACAGGCTATGAAGATGGCAGTTTTAAGCCTAACGGTACACTCACAAGAGCCGAAAGTGCCACCGTCATAAATCGCATACTTAACGAAAACGAAAGAGTGATACCAACCTTTGAAAATGTGGATAAAGAAGCTTATTGGCGAAACGATCCTGATTATGATGAAATGGTGGACTGGATAGAAACAAATAAAGAAAGAATCAACGGAGAACTACCGAAGGTACAAGCCCCGGTGGATATCATAGACGGAAAAGTATATGTACATGATTCAACCAATAACTGGACACCGGACAATAGCCAATATGAAAACATCCATGAGGACATCTATAACACCCTTAAAACCTATTATCAATTTGCAAAAGATAAAGGCTTAACCTTAACGGTTGGTGGCGATAAAGAATACAACCGAGTCACCATTGGTATCAAAGAAAAATCAACCCATACGAACAATTTGTTTGCCTTTGATTTTTCAGGAACCCCTTTAAAAAACTACTTTGAAGTAGATCCATATGTAACGCAAGAGTTCAACAAACTCTTTACAGATGCACATTATTTAGAACATAGTCGACAATGGATTTCTGAACATGACCGAATAGGAGATAAAGATTTTGTTGAAGTGAATCGAAAAGTATTTCAACAACTTTACGGAAAAGAAACCGGCAGTAAAATGTGTGATTATGCTTTAAAAATATATATAGATAGATTTGATAAGGAAACATCAGAATTTATAGATTTAGGCTTAGAAACTATTCAGATAGATGGCTACAATGTATTTTATACAGATAAAGTGGATGGAACCAGTTTACTCTATATAGATGAGCCTAATCGATAAGGGGTGAAAGTATGCTTGTAAGAAAGAAAAAATTAAAAATAACGGCATTGCTTTTACTGGTTGCCCTGTTTATACAAATGCTACCTTTTCAGGTAGCATTTCAACCAGGGGGCATTGGGATAGAAAAAAGCAACAGCAAGGTTTACGCCATTGATAAAGAAATTGAATACGATGGTATTACCGACAGCGAAGCAGATATAGCCGTAGATCAAATGGTATACGGTTTGGGGAACCAAATTCTTAACAATAAAAATCAACAGCTAAATGGCAGAATCTACATCATGTACGGTATTATCGCTTACGGATTTCCTTCCTTTAATGATAAGAAAACGCCGGCAGAATATCCGGAGCTTAAAAGAACAGAATATCGGTATTTAGGCTATGCGGAAGACGGTACCATTATCACCAATGACGATTTTCCCGATGATGCAACAGGGGATGCGGAACTGCCTGATAAAAACTGGATTTATTCTGATCCTACTAAAAAATCATGGAATAAACTAGATAATCTTACTCAGAATGAAGAAGACGCTTTAATTCACTACATCTTATTTGAAGCCGATTTAAAAGATGATGGATCTCCAATAGGTTTAAAAGCTAATGAAATTCTCGGAACTTCCAATACGGAAGAACTTAAAAAATATATCACCTTGCAGACTTATCCCACCATAAAGGGCAGAGGATCATTTAAGATTATACATATAACCCATAGCGGTCGTGAATATTATGATACTTTTACAATAGATGCCTTTGAAGATGAAATCGAGCTGAAATGCCGGGTAGAAACAGATAAACCCGAATATATCATTCTTCCCAATGAAGATTATGTGGATGTGGTGATAGACGTAAATGCGATAGAAGATTTAGGAAAATTTCCCTCCACATATATTACCAAAAGAAGTGTTAAATATGACGGAAAAACAAAAGATGGCAACTATGGACAATACACAGAAAGAATCTACAAAAGAGATTTAAGCGAAGGAGAAAATAAAATAGACATAACGGGCTATGCGGAATTTACATCCATTTTTCCCTCGGATGGCGATAACGGAAATGATGGCGTTATACGTAAGACAGATACAGAAGAAATTACCGTAACCGTTGTAAAGGACGAACTGTATGTCCGATTGGGACTGCCTCCGACAGCAGGTATAGATGAACCTTATTTAATCGAAGATTTGACTCATTATCCTGAAGGTGAACAAGTAAAGTCTTCAAAACTGTATAAAAGAGTATCAAACTCATGGGAGCTTATAGAAACATGGGGCAAACTCTCCGAAAGCATGACAGACAGCCATCCGGTAAAAGCAACCATAGATTATAAATTGGTTGTTGAACTGGAAAACGGAGAGATAGGAGAAGATATAAAAAGCATTAAAATAATAGACGACAGATCCGTAGATGCGACAGCAGACTTGGAACTGGATATATGGACTTACGAAGGACATCCTGCTTATGCAAGAGACGTATCGGTTTTTGACGTGGAAGGAGAGACCTACAGGGCGGCGAGAGCCTATGAGGAAAACATTGCAAACAACCGTTTCAAAGTAGTAGAAAATACACCTCACACTTTAAATAAATTAAGTAATACGAAAGCAAAAATTATCTTCAATGAAGTGGGATATTACAATGTAGAATTAAGAGTAAGAACTCAGGATGGCAACAATCTCTATGATATAGAACCTAT
>CAZKKX010000141.1:0-6619 GCA_964553505.1 uncultured Eubacteriales bacterium
GTAAATCCGGTATTCCCGTTGACCTTGGACGCGTCTCCGGCGCTGCGGTTGGACATGATATCGGAAAATTTGCATGTACCGGAGAAGAAATTAAAAGAATTCCTTATTTACATTATTACTATACAGATTTATGGTTTAAAAACAATAATATCCCACATATAGGTCATGTTGCTATTAATCATTCAACCTGGGATTTAGAACTGGAAAACCTTCCTTTAGAATCACTAATTTTGATTTATGCTGATTTTCGAGCAAAAAATGAAAACAGTAAAGGTCAGAAAGAAATGAAAATTTATCCTCTTGCTAAAGCTTTTGACATTGTTTTAGAAAAATTAGACGATGTAAATGAAGCAAAGGAAAATCGTTATAAGAAAGTATATAATAAACTCTATGATTTTGAAAACTATCTTAAACACCTTGGGATTAATGTAGATATTCTGACTGAAGAAAAACTGGTTCCGTCAAATAAAAATTGCACCCTTATGGACGGAAAAGAAATTGTAGACAATTTGAAATACAAAGCAATTGAGCATAATATCTATCTGATGTTTAAGCTGCGAAGCGAAACAGCACTTACTTCCATGATAGAAGTAGCCAAAAGCAGGAACAGTTCTAATATTTTAAGAAGTAACTTAAATATATTAAGTGAGTATTCTACATATTTTACTCAGAAACAAAAACTCATTACCTTGAATTATCTATTCGATCTTCTGGTTCACCATGAGGAGGATATAAGGAAAAAAGCTGCAGAACTTATTGGTATTATTATTGGTATTTTTGATGAAGAATACAGAAAAGAAGTTCCTGACAATTCCTCTTTAGAGATTCCGGTTATCACCAGTCTTCAGCTTTTTCAAAAGTATATTGAAGCAATGGTCCATCCGGATCATAAAATAATGCATACACATAAGGAAAGGCTTGGTTACGGTCTTAGAGCTTATATTGAATCTTTTTTTAAAAAGTGTAAGAAGCCTTTGATTATCGATTACAGGAATATTATGATTCAATATCTGATAAATACACCGAATGAAGATTTGGACACACAGATTAATCTTTTGCAAGCAATAAAATTTATTCCTTGGGAAGGATCTAATCAAAAAACTATCAATATCCTTGCGGACATTCTCTTAGATGCATTAAAAAATGATAATAGTGATATCCGCCTGATTTCTCTGGATAGAATAAATCTGCTTTTGGATGTTTTCCCTCACAGTTCTTTCAAAACTAATATTACTGAAGCTTTTAATGCTTTTTATCGCTCCTCGCCCAATTTAACTGAAAAATACATAAGATGCGGAATATTGCAAAAACTGGACTTATGTGAGAAAGAAAAAGATTGGTTTAAAGAATGTTTTATTGACAAAAACGAACAGTTATCAGAAATGTATTTAAGAAATCTGAAAAGCGGAACAAGCTGGATTTCCAAAAAATATCATATTGAATTAATGCTGGATCAAACAAATTATGCATCACAAAGTGAAGCTTTATATACCGCGATGCATTTTTGCAATCTTATAAAAGTAAGCTCAAAAGAGAATGTAAGGATAAATGCGGGAAAGGCACTTTTAAAAATCATTGAATGTCTTTCTTTGGAGCATCGTAATGATATTGCTGTTGAATTACTTAGAGCTTTGGAAACCGAAAGCTTTGAACATGGTACATATATCCCGGAATATCTTGGTCAGGTGCTATTATACCTGAATCCTGTTGAATTAGATGAACAAGTAAATGAATTGTATACAAAAATAAAGCGTGTAAGTAACCAAACTGTATTTCTTGTTCTGCATACCATTGAAATTGCAATAGAATACTATTTTGGATATCAGAAAAAAACAGACGAGACGGATAAAAGCTTTTTAGACCGTTTGGAACGTATGCTTGGAATATTATTGATCGGCTGCTCAAACTATGATGATGAAATCAAACAGGAATCATTTACCGTAATAGGTAATATTTTTGCTTCAGAAAATTTGAACCTTGAAGAAAAGCAAACTATTTTTAATATTATTGCAAAGAAAACCCTTGTATTCCTAACAGAAAAAGAAGTAAATGAATTTCTTTTTATTAATAACGCTGCTTCTTTAAATCATATTTACCGTTTTATTTCGGATTATTCTCACAAATACGGCAGCATTCATGTGTCTGTACCGGATAAAATTGCTTTTTTTCCTGGTACATTTGACCCCTTTTCACTAAGTCATAAAAAAATTGCTGTTGAAATAAGAAATCTGGGATATGAAGTGTATTTGGCAGTCGACGAATTTTCATGGTCCAAGTCTACCCAGCCTCATTTAAAAAGGCAAAAGGTTATCGGTATGTCTATCGCAGACGAGCGAAATATTCTTCTGTTTCCTGAAGAAATCCCTGTAAACATTGCCAATCCGTCTGATATGAAAACACTTAAAAAAGCTTTCGATAATAAAGAAATTTATGTTGCAGTAGGAAATGATGTAATTGTTAATGCTTCAGCCTATAAAAAGACGCCTGTTAAGGATTCTATCCATCACTTCCCCCATATTATCTTCAAAAGAGAATATGGAGAACACGAAGAATACAATCGAAGCAAATACAAGAAAGCCCTGACGCAGTTGACCGGCGATATAATAGAACTACAGCTGGGCAAACAGTTTGATATGATTCGCTCTTCAATAATTCGGCAATGTGTTGACGAGAATCGCGATATCAGCAATCTTATCGATCCTTTGTCACAGCAGTATATATACGAATATGGTCTTTATTTGAAAGAACCTCAGTATAAAATATTGGTTGAAAATCATTCTATTTCGCTGAAGCATTTTAAAAGGGCAAATAAGCAGTTAGTCGAATCCCTTGCCGACAGATTGTTTTACGGCAAAAAAAATCAACAATACACAATCAATCAATTAATCAAAAGTAAAAATGCAGAAATAATCGTTTTGTATGATACAAGTTACGGTCTTAATATTTTAGGGTGCGCTATATTTCATAGAGTCAGTTCAAGTACTCTTTATATGGAATTTAAAAATAATTATGTTTCCGAACATATAAGACAGCATTCCATCGGCAGAATGATTGTAATTGACGGTATCTTTACAAGAAATGGAGCTCCTGATAATTCCGAGCAGATGATTTTGAGCGAAACTCTTTCTTATTGTTTATCTGAAGACTATACTTATGCCGTTTTTAAACCGGCTTTTATTACGGAAAATCTGAATAAAGTTTGTTCTGTACTTAAACTGCAGGGTTTTGAAGAAATATTGCAGAGCGGTCCTATCCCAGTATTAGATGTGGATATGTCAAGACCGTGTATACTGAATCTTGATTTGCTAACTTTTATCAAAGAACCCTTCAGAAGCAATGAAAAGGTTATTCACTCCGTTAAAGAGGCAAGAGCAAGGCTTCAACATGCGCTTACAAAATTGTTTCCCGGAAACCTTGTTATTTCCTTTGAAAGGGAAGCATTGTATCAGACTCTGATAGAAAAAGTCTGCTCAACCAATAATGTGCCTGCAAAATCTGTGTCCCCTCAACAATTGGGACCTTATATGTGTGTTCCCTTTGGTCAGATTTTAAAAGGGCATATGGTCCCAAATACGGTAACGAAATCTCTCCACACGGAAAAAATATATAATTCCAAGGTATCAGATTTTTATATAGGTCAATATCCCCAATACCTGAATCTTGAAACTCAAATCAAAACCATTCGCTCTTTTGACCGGTCTGTTATTTTGCTGGATGATATTTTAAATAAAGGATATCGTATTAAAGCTCTGGACCCTCTTCTTAAAAAAGAAGATATTGAAGTAAAGAAAATAATCGTCGGTATTTTGTCTTCAAGGGGGAAAGAACTCATGGATATTCAAGAACGTGAAGTAGATTGTGCCTATTTTATACCAAATCTAAAAAACTGGTTTACTGAAGCAACTATGTATCCTTTTATAGGAGGAGATTCCGTATCAAGAGCCTCGGCTCCGGCAAAATATCTTGTTCCGTCTATTAACTTGATTTTTCCGTTTGCTTCTCCTTCTTTTATAAGAGGAGCTTCCTTGCAGTCTTTGTTGTATTTGTCTCAAACATGTATAGAAAACTCAATGAATATTTTCACAGTTTTAGAAAAGGAATATCAATTTTTGCAAGAAAAAAGCCTTACTTTGGATCATCTCGGAGAGGTTATTGTTTTTCCGAGATATCCTGATAAGGGGAATGGCATCCTGTATGATTTTAACCAAAAAGCTTCTTCTTACCTTGTTGATGACCTTGAACATTTATTTCGGCTGCAGCCTTTATATACTGATGCATAAAAGGGCACTCTCATAAACCGGAAGCTTTATAACGAAAGGAAAAACAAATGTTTTACTACTATAAATATAATAATAAAGTGTTGTTCTCCCTCAAAGAACATCGTGGCTTTGTAAATATTAATGAAGAAATGGCAAGAACTGATAACAGTACTTTATATTTTCTTGGGAAGCTTCCACCTGGAAAATCCCGAATGTCTTTTATCTTGTCGGATTCAGATATGTTTTATCTTGACAAAGAGTCTATGGACTTATTGAATTGTCCTGAAATAAAAAGACCTTCAATGTCTTGGCTCTCGGAAAAAATAAAAGGACGACAAATAGTCTATATCAATACGGCATATGAACATTGGGAATCTGCATTGGAAAAACCACATCCGAAAAAATGGAATATACACATTGTTGCTTTAGGAGATATCGGCAGCACCTTATTAACAGGTTTAAAACTTCTGGGTGGCGACAAGATTGCTAATATTGGGATTTTCGACAGAAAAATGAACAATATGAAAAGATGGGAGTTTGAAATGAATCAGATCACCCCTCCCTTTAATTATCAGGCACTTCCCGATGTAAGAATAATCAATGAAGATCAACTTATGTCATGTGATCTTCTGATATTCTGTGCTGCAAAAGGGTATGGTTTGGATAATTCCGTATCTGATGTGCGAATGGCACAATATCAACAAAATTCTGATATTATTTCAACTTATGCTCAAAAAGCACGGGCTGCTAAGTTTAAAGGTATCTTTGCCATTTTATCCGACCCTGTTGATTTATTGTGCAAAAAAGTATTTTTGGAAAGTAATTATAGTTCAGGCAAAATCTTTGACTATAAAGGATTAAAGCCTGATCAAATCCGGGGTTTTGGTCTGGGTGTAATGAATTCAAGAGCTGTTTATTACGCAAATAAATACCCAAAATATCACCACTATATTAAGGAAGGACGAGCTTTTGGTCCTCACGGTACAGGTCTGGTCATAGCCGACAGCATAGAACATTATAACAATGATTTATCCATAGAACTTACAGATCTTACTGTGAAAGCAAACCTTAAAATGCGAGCATTAGGCTTTAAACCATATATTGCTCCTGCTTTATCCTCAGGAGTCTATTCTATTTTAGCTATGATTTCGGGACAATGGCATTATTCTTCAACTTTCTTGGGCGGTGTTTATATGGGTGCCAATAATCGCTTAATAAATGACCATACGGAATTGGAGCGGTTGAAACTGCCTGAAAAACTTATGGATCGTATAAAGGCTTCTTTCGATAGATTGAGTATTTTATAAAGTATCCCTTTTGTAAAACTTATGGCTCCGGTATAAAAACGTTAAATTAAAAAGGAATGGTATAAATGTCCCAAACTTTATATGTGATATCAGGCAAAGAATCCTCTTCTCTGCTTAAGGAAATGACTATTTCAATTACCAAATATTTTGAAGATATCGTCAAAATCGATATTAAATCGATTCCTGATCTCACCGATAAAAAAATTCTTTTTTCTGTTCAATTGAATGAGGCAGGTTTTTGCCCGGAGATGGATAATTTTTTGTTTTCATTATGGAAAAAAGGGCATACTTCCCTTTCAGGGTCTACAGCAATCGTACTGGTTCATTGTAATTCCGACCTCTTTACAAAAACATATTGTCAGAACCTTATTTTTCATGCCAATATGATGGGCTGTTCTTTTATGGGGCGTCCCTTTGTAGAAGCTACAGGTAATCTTTATAACCTGAAGGTTGCTCAGAAAACAATAAACAAACCGTTAAAAGAAGTCTGTCTGGTTTTATGCGAAGACTTGGGTAAAAGATTTAAAAGCTTTTTCCCTCAGATTATTGATAATCCAAAGATTTGTGTTCTCCATTCAAGCAGTTTTGAGACTTCTAATACTCTAATGCTTTGGAATATGGTTGCTGAACATTTGGAGTCCTTCCATCCCAAGGTCCTGCACATTGAAAACGGTACGGTAAAAGACTGTATCGGTTGTTCTTATAAAACATGTAAGCATTACGGGCATAGACAATCCTGTTTTTATGGAGGTATCATGGTAGAGGAAGTGTACCCGTCTATTTTGGAGGCGGACGCCCTTGTTTTTTTATGCCCCAATTATAACGACAGCTTATCAGCCAATATTTCTGCAGTAATCAATCGGTTGACAGCATTGTATCGAAAAACTAAATTTTACAACAAGACGGTTTTTGGTATAATAGTATCAGGCAATTCAGGCTCTGACGCATTAGGCAAGCAGCTTATAAGCGCATTGAACATGAATAAGACTTTTAGGTTACCGGCTTATTTTTCTTTATGTGCAAATGCAAATGATCCTGGGGCAATTTATAAAA
>CAZKKX010000142.1:0-6569 GCA_964553505.1 uncultured Eubacteriales bacterium
GCTTCTTTATAAAGTGTATCATTTGCAATAAACTCGTGATCCGAGCAAGAGGGAGAGGTGGCAGCAGGTGGATTTTGCGTATTCCCTGATGGAGATGCTGCTTGATTACGATCCGTGTTACACCCTGCAATAAGCAATATAACAATGATTACAGGCAAAACAAATTTATGTTTCATTTACATATACCTTCTTATTAAAATATAAATAACCTCAACTTGTGTTATTTATATTTTATCATAAAAGCGAAAGAAGTCTATAAATGAAAATCGACTTCTTCAACGAATTATCTTCAGAAGGGGTCATTCAGAAGGGGTCATTCAGAAGGGGTCAGGCTTGACAAATTGACAAACTTATTCTTTCACTTATCTCTTGATACTCTCTTCCCTTGTTAGCGCTGCTAATAATTTTAGATACTCCTGATTCACTTATTCCTATAGTTATACTGCACCTTCATAATATACCTTCGGTTCTCTTAGAATTTTTTCACTTTATGCCATTTTTTACCTTATTGTATTTCCAGTTTGTCAAGTTGTAAAACCTGACCCTCATTCCATTTTCAAATGCCGTTTCTGAATAACGAAGTTCAGCCGCAGTCTTGTGCATGATTTCTAAACTTGGGAAATTGCTCTTCTCATCTATCAACACAATTCCCGCAGCATTTCCTCCAAATATTTCATCAGAAAACGCATCTACTATTATAAAATTTCACTTTACTCACCTCTTCCATAGTGTCGTAAGAGTGTCGTAAGGGACGGTTCGAAACCACTGAAAAAGTCAACCTAAAAAATAGTAAATATATATAATATTTGTATAATAATTGGTTAATTTCATATGAAAAAATCCCCCGAAATGGTATAATGTAATTGACAAAAAAACACTACCAAGGAGGATTTTTCAATGCTTAGGAACGAACCTAAACAATTTAGTATGTACTCAATATTATACAACAGAATACCAGAAAATCATATACTAAAAACAATAAATAAAGCAGTAAATTTCAATTTTATCAATGGACTCTTGGAAAACTCCTACTGCAAATATTACGGCAGACCAGCAAAAGAGCCCGAAATGATGGCGAAACTCTTGATAATACAATATCTATACAACCTGTCGGATGAACAAGTCATTGAAGAGACGGCAGTCAATTTAGCTTACATGTATTTCATAGGCATAAATCCAGATGACGAATTGCCAGACCCTAGTCTACTTTCTAAGTTCAGAAGACAAAGGTTAGGAGAAACAACACTAGATGAAATCATAAAAGAAATGGTAAGGCAATGTGTAGATCAAGGTATCATAAAAGGCCAATCTATCAGTATAGATGCAACCCATACCCATGCAAATACCATCAAGAAAGTTCCTGAACGCATCATGAAACATCTAGCTAAAAAGATACTAGCAAAGATAGAAAAAGAAAATGGAATCATTCCAGAAACTATTAATTCAGATATTCCGGACTACAAATTAATAGAAGATCATAACAAAGCAAAAGCGGTTATGAAAAACTATCTCGTACAACTAATAAAAGAAACGCGAGAAAACATAGATATTAAAAACAAGACAGGAATCCAAGACGCAATAGAAAAAACTGAAAGAATTCTAAACAGTCCAAAATTCATCGAGCAAAAAGGGATTCGCTCTTTAGTTGATGAAGATGCACGAATAGGCAGGAAGTCAAAAGCAGAAAGCTTCTATGGTTACAAGACAGAATTTGCAATGATACCAGAAGAACAGATTATTACCGCAGTAGAAGTATATGACGGAGCACATGTAGACGGTGAAAATTTTGAAAAACTATTTAAAGCAACCGAAGAATGCAACATAGAAATCAAAGATGCCTATGGTGATAAAGCCTATTTCAGAAAACCGATACTAGATATTCTAAAAAAGAATGACGTAAATACTTACATACCAGTTAGCGAGAGCGTATATAGATTGGACGAAGAACAATTTGCATATAACAAAGATTCCGACCAATGGATTTGTGCATATGGAAATGTTACGATAGAAAAACGATACTATAACAGTAGATCAAGATCACGATATTGTTACTATTTCGATAAAGCAGGATGCCAAATTTGTCCTTCTAAAAATGAATGCTCTCCTAAAACATCTCGAAAGAATTTAACAGTCGGGTTAAATACCGCAGAATTTTATGAATATAAGCAGCGTGAGAAAACAGAAGAATTTAAAGAAAAATACAAGAAGAGAGCTCGACATGAAGGCAAAAATGGAGAAATGAAAAGATTTCATGGTTTAGACCGTGCCAGGGGGTACGGTCTGAAGAGCATGAGTACTCAAGCAAAGCTTACAGCAATTGCAGTAAATATAAAGAGGATAGCCAAACTGGTATCCTCCTCAAAAACTGATTTTATTGATTTTTTAGTATTCTATTTAAAAAAACCTAAAATACTGAAGAAATTTATAGTTATAACTTACTAAAAACAGGTATTTTTCAGTGGTTTCGGACGGTTCTTTTTGACACGATCTTCCCTATTGTTGATTTCTATCATCTCAACCTATGCTGATTCTGCTAGTCCTGTTTCATTCACCGTCCCCGATGGCACTGATGACACTATTATAAGCCTCCACAGGTACGTTGTATTGTTCTGCTAGGCGAACCACTTCAAAAACAAGTCCATCAATTTCGGATTTTTTACCTTGCGCAATATCCCTTTGCAAGGATGTCGTCGCAGTGGGAGCAAGTTTGTCTAAAAAATCTAAGTTTGTCTGAACAATATCTACTGTAAAGTGAACTCCCATGGCTAAAGCCAGTGCATGTATCTCTTTTACTAATGCAATAAAAGTTTCTCTAATTTCACCGGGTTTCTGCATATGTTTGGCTTCTACATCATAGTACAAACCACAAGCTGCCATAGCTGAGATAAAAGAAAATTTCTGAAGAGCATCTCTTTTTATATCATCTGATATGATCGCCCAAATATTGCTTTCTTTTAAATCTCTTTCTATTTCCTCTAAAACAGGTCTGTATTCTGATTTATCACGAACACCGAAAATAATCCTAAAAATATCACCATGCATCGATAGAGTTCCAGGTTCTTTAATATTGGCGGCTACATAAATGCAACCGTCTGTCACTAGAATCTCAGGAAGCATTTTTTGTAATTTGCTTCCTGTGCCATAAATATTTAGGATTGGAATTACAACCGTATTTTTATGAGCAACACGTTTAATGAAAGGAACTGTTTCATCTAAAGAATACCCTTTAACGCAAACAAAAATCACATCTGGTTGTTCTTTATAATGTTCCATATTATATGCTTTTATGGGCGAAACTGTAAAATTCCCTCTAAAGGAAGTCTCCATCTTTAGTCCGTCTTCCTTAATTCTTTCAAGGTGTGTCCCTCGTGCAATCAATGTAACATCTTTCCCTGCTTCACACATATAGGCCCCAATACACCCTCCTGTACCGCCAGCTCCAATAATCAAATACTTCATTGTTATCTTTCTCCTATTCTTTACATCTTCACTTATCTTAAAAACACTTCTTTACAAACTAACCTGAAACTGTTTATCTAATTATATCATTATTTTAAAAGCATTTACATTTTTACTCTCAAATTGCCACTTGTGAGTTGCAGTTATATTGAAAGTCTCCAAACCGCTCTCCCAGAATCTTCATTTACAGTTACATTGGGTTTATATCCTTTTTCAATGAGTCCAAGCCAGACGTGACATGCACAAATACCAATATCAACGTTTGGGTGTTCCCATTTGAAATGCTTATATCCTACTGGAATAGCAATGGTAATTGTTTTGTAATAATCCTCAAAAGCAAATTTCCACATTTGAGAGTTTGCAGCTGATGGTGCTTTTCTTCCTAAGTCAAGCGCATATAAAACATCCCCTGAAAGCTTTTTATAATCATCAGGATTCTCAAGCAGCTCTTTAATCTCTTTACGTTTGAAACTTGAATTTCTTTTCTGAATTCTATCCAAAAGACGCAGTCCACTATCTTCATAATAGCCTAACGGTGTGATACAGATTGCCCGCCTACCGGTGGTCACACCTTTTGAATATCCGTAACCCATGTTTGACTCTTTTAACTGATCAGTAGATTGCAAATGAGGCATTAACTGTTCAAGTTCCGATAGTTTATAGTGCCCGTACCAACAGGTCGCCAGGTCTTTACTCTGTGCGAAGAGAATAACCAACTCCCCTATAAAGCCAACCTTTGAGATAGAAATAATATCAGTTTCCGCCACAAAAGCAATGTTATTTGGTGGAGATGCCATAAATGTATAAAGGGATTTTGTCGGGCCAGCATTAAAGAATATAATCTCGACATTGTGATCAAACGGGACTGAAATTGACTTTGCAAAGTCCTTTATAGATTCAATGACATCCATATCAACAGCAATCATTTTGTAACTGCGCGTCGATCGCCGTGAATCAATAGTAGTTTTTATTGGAAATGTGATGGTCATATGCAGCACCTCCTAATATTATATTTGCTTTATTCTCTTAACCTTAAAATTTTTCCGATACCTTTGACATGGTGTTGTAACTTGCGATAAAAAATACCATTTAAACACATGAATATCCCCTGTTTGTTGCAATCTGCATAATTTGCATAAATTTTACCACATAATTTTTCCATTTACTATTTATTTTTCCACACTACGCACTGATCGTATCTGGATCTGATAATATGCTTTTTAGAATTAGCTCAACTAATAGGAGGCCAGAAAATAGTACAAAATGATGACTATTTTATGTTCATAATAAAAGCAATAGAGTTAAAAAATTAAAATGTGAAACTACAGAAGGAAAAGATATTTATAATTTTGAGATTATTGATATTACACCAATAAAAAAATAGTGCCAGCATATATCAGTAATTAAATAGATAACATGAAGATAGTTGTCACCCTACGCCAACAGGGTGACGATTTATTTTAGAGTTTATCAACTCACCCCCAACATCCTTTACTTATGGTGTCCTTTCTTTGATCGTAATGGGTTGTGCCCCTTCCCATAGCACTTTTTTGCCTAAATCCTCTAATTTTTCTATTCCATCAATAATTGTTAAAAAATGATTGCCTGCCAATTGGCCCACTTGGCTTGAAAAATGACATTTACCATACGACAAGATGATTTCCATCTCACTAATGCCTCCTGGATAAATCAAAAATTCTCCTTTAGAAGGGTAACTTGTATGATTTTCATAATCCAAATCTAACCTTGAATCTCCATAAGGGATCCAGACACCTTCACCGCTCCATCTAACATGAATCAGCTTATTTTCTAAGGGTAACAAAGTCTTAAATACTTCACAGGTTTTTGGAGCTTTTTCCTCTTCCAACTTTCCTAAAAACTCATAGTCTCCGGCATTGATTTTTAACAGAGTCATTATTAATCATCTCCTCTCATTTTCACCTATTCCTCGTTCCAATGATATTTTCTATTTTTACGTAGCTTATCTATTTCACAATTTAGACATAGTCCATTGTGACAACATCTATCGCCACAATCAAGACACCTCCATTTTTTCTTTTCTTTTCTTAGAAAACCTTCGATGCCATTTTCTTTTATGTCTCTTAAGTTTTTTATCATGCTCATATGATATTTTGTGTGTTAACGTTTATCGAGAGACTTTAGACGTTTGCAAGGAAGCCCTTACACTCATAACAAAACCACTCGGATAAGCTCAACGATGCCCGATACCATTGAAAACTGTTCCGGAGACTATCCAAGTGATACAAGCCGTAAAACCAATTATAAGAATTACAACAGCAAACAAGGCCAACATCCATGACGATGTATAATAAGGCATTACAAAGCTTGGAAGAACAGTCATAGTAAACAGCAGGGCTTTTGGGTTAACAAACTGCATCAGAAAGCCTGTCCCAAAGGTAGTGATCTGCTTTTTAGACCCTTTGGAAATATCCATATGATAGATTTGATAAGCCAGATAGAGCATATAAATACAGCCGATGACTTGCATGATCCCTAAGATTTTAGGGACCAATACCACAAGGACACTATTTAAAAAAGCGGATAACCAAAGTAGCAGTCCCAATCCCGAGATCGCACCAACCCCAAAGGTCAATGCCTTCTTTGCACCAAAATTCTGAACTGTTGATAAAATCAAAACATTGGTGGGTCCTGGGGTATAGGTCACAATAAAACAATATATCAAAAAAGATGCAATATCCATGAGTCAGCTCCTTATAAGGTATTTTCATAAATTATACATCTTTACAGTCCCTGCGTATAGTATATTATAGAATTGACAGACAGTCATTAAAAAAGCAGGAGAATAGTTCGTTTTTATTTTAGTTTGTCAAGTTGTCAAGCCTGACCCCATTTAATACCCTTGTCCCTTAAGTAGCGGAATCTGTGTAAAAAATTTTCTTTTTTTAATAAAATGATTGACATATCCATAAATACAAGTATAATCAATATGTAATAGTTGATTATATTACAATTATTACATATCATTTTATTTGGAGGGATTCTGATGAATCGAAAAATTGATTTAATAGGAAATTTTGCAATTGGCTGGATTCGCTACAGCGATTATGAGTTTAGGGAAGATTCAAATA
>CAZKKX010000143.1:0-6547 GCA_964553505.1 uncultured Eubacteriales bacterium
GGACACAGACAGCAATGTTGTAGGAGTAATGACGATCAATGTACGGGAGAACTTATTCCATTGTAAAAAAATTGCCTATGTTGATGAAATTGTAATATCGGAGCCATATAGAGGGAAAGGATATGGTGCAGGAGCATTACATCAGATTGTTGAATTTTTCAAAGTCAATGGAGATATAGTAAAAGTTGAACTATCTACAGATTATCAAAATACTCCTGCAAGAAAATTCTACAGTAATATAGGATTTTCAGATTATGCGGCTATGTTTAAATATAAGATTAAATGATAATACAAATCATGAAAGATGAAAAGAGGGATGATTAATGAGGGATAATGATTTTTTTAGAGATCACTATATCTCACCGTTTTGCTATGGGGATGAATTTGGACCGCTTCAGATAGAAAAAACTTCTGGAAATTATTTATTTCTTGAGAACGGGCAAAGAATCATGGATTTCACAGGTCAGCTGGGAGCTGTGATATCAGGAAATTGCAACAAATATGTGCAAACTTATGTTCAAGAAGCAATGGCAAAGTTCGGATTTGTTTGGGAAGAATCTTTTACCAGTTACAAAAAGGAAGTAATTGATCTCATTTTCAAAGAAATTCTATCAGGGGAGCAATGGGCTCAAAAATTACGTTTTTTTGTAACAGGAAGTGAATCTGTAGAAGCCGCAGCTCTCTTAACAAGAGAAATTACCGGCAAAGAAATTGTATTGAGTCATTCATATGCTTATCATGGATGGACCAGCGAAGCAACAAAATGCTCCGATTTTTCTGAATTTGGACGATTAATTGATTCAAACGGAAAGTATCAAAGGATATCTAAAAAAGATACGGCTTTTTTTGAATATCCCTTTTGTCAGCAATGTCCATTTAATAAAGAATACCAATCATGTAAAAATGCAAAAGAATTGTACTGTATTACAGCATTGAGAAAAAGAATAGAGGAGGAAGGACCAGAAAAGATTGCTGCTGTATTCTTTGATTGTACATTAGGCTTATCAGCTATAATGCCGCCTGATGAATTCATTCCTCAATTCAGGAATGTAACGAAAGAGTATGGTATTTATTGGATTGTAGATGAGATTTTTACAGGGTTTAGAATGGGAAAATGGTTTGCTTATCAGAACTATTCGGGCGTATATCCTGATATTGTCTGCTTTGGGAAGGGGATAACAAACGGCATCATGCCTGTTTCCGGAATAATTGTTTCCAAAGAAATTGCTGAAAGGTTGAATCATTACAGGTGGCAAGTCTGCAGTACATTTGCTGCCAGCCCTTTGGCTATGGCCGCTATTGCAGGAAACATCCAGTATATTATTAATAATAACTTGATTGGCAAAACTATAGTAAGTGAAAGTATATTTTCTGAACACTTTATGAATTTACAAAAGAAACATGAGTGTATAGGTAATGTATTTGGAAAGGGTTTATTTTGGGGAGTTGAATTAGTAAAACATGAAGAAGGTAAAAAGCTTCCGATATTGGATGGAGACAGAAGAACGGTTTTGAAAAAAGGCCAGACGACGCCGCTGAGAGTTCTCCGGAATATATGTCTAAAGAAAGGTTTGCTGATTGGTGGTTATGTTCCAAATACAATTAGAATAACGCCATCTTTGACTATAAGCAAAAAAGAAATAGACGAAGCCTTTGAGATAATGGATAACAGCTTAAATGAATTTGAAGAGCAGCAAAGTGAAATTAAATTGGCTAAAAACATTTAAATATTAGGGAAAAGGGGTCCTGATAGAAAATGGAGCTAAATAAAAAAAACGTAGAAATTACTTCAGATGAAGTGATTGTATTGATGAAAGAATTGATCCCAAGACATAGTCCATATTTTCAGGAAGACGAAATTATGGAATTTGTTTACGGATGGTATGTTGAAAATGGTATAGATGCATACATTCACGAATACCATGAACAGAAGCTTACTAATTTTAAAGGAAAGAATGTAATTTGTGAACTTTCAGGTGACAGAAGAGGCCCGGCTATTTGCTTGAATGGTCATTTAGATACCGTTAACATATGCCATGGGTGGACAAAAGATCCATTAGCAGGAATCGTGGAGGGCGATAAAATTTATGGGCTCGGTTCACTTGATATGAAATCAGGATGCTGCGCTATAATGCTGGCAATAAGAAAATTTTATCACCTTCACAAAGAATTTAGAGGGAAAATCATTGCAACTTTAGTTTCGGATGAAGAAGGTCCGTATAACCTGGGGATAAATTCAGTTATTGACGACGGCATACTTGATCAAGTGGATGTTTCAATAATTACTGAGCCAAGTGCCGGTTTTAATTATAAACCTTTTCCTGATATTTGCCTGGGTGCAAGAGGCGGATATTCCATAGAAGTTGAATTTGTCGGAAAATCTGCTCATGGGGCTTTACCGGAGACAGGTATTAATGCTGCTGTAGATGCAGGAAAATTTATGTGCGAGTTAGAAAAAATTGATATGGTTGAAGACGAGTTCTTAGGGAAAGGAACCGTCAGTGTTATTGGTATAAGAAGTGATGGCGGACCCTGTAGTATTCCTGATTATAGCAAAGTTGAGCTCTATTGGCATATCGTTTTGGGCGAAAATGAAGAAACCGTGGAAAAGCAAATCAAAGAAGTGATCAAAAAGGCGGATATAGAAAGTGATTTCAAGGTATCTTTCAGGGATGCACCCAATCAGGCCGGCAAGGGGTTTATGCCTTTTACTGTACCAAAAGAAAATGATTTCGTCATCCTATTCTCCCAATCGGTTCAAAACATCTGTAAAAGGAGTGCAAGTGTTTCCTATTTTAGAAGTGTGGGAGATTTTAATTATTTAGGGACAAGATTAAATGCACCGGTTATTATTTTTGGGGCAGAGGGTGAAAATTTTCACGGCGTTGATGAATATGCAACAATCAGTTCAATTGTTAAGACTGCGGAAATACTCTATGACTTTTTGAGGAAGGTCACAAAATAATACCACGAAAATATCAATGCTTCCATAAATCTCATTTAATAGGGGGATCATCAAAATGAATGCAACCGAGGATAATAAGAATTTCATATTTAAAGGCAAAGTTTTCTCGAAACAAAAGCTTGCAGACTTAGGCATTATTTCTGTTGCTCTGATGTGGGGTATCAGCACTGTTGTCGTTAAGGTCGTCGTGTCAAGTATGCCACCATTCACTTTTATTTTCGTAAGATTTATACTTGCAGGTTTATTCTTAGCATTAATCTATAGAAGTCACTTTCAAAATGTTCAAAAAAAAGATATTATAATTGGTCTGTCTACCGGTATTTTTCTGTTTGGCACCTATGGTTTTCAGATTATAGGGTTAAAGTACACGACTGTATCGAATGCAACTTTTATAGGTGCGTTATCAGTCGTATTGATTCCTCTTTGCGGAAGCTTGATAGCAAGACAAATCCCCAGTATTTATACGTTGATTTCAGTTGGTATTTGTACAATAGGATTATATTTTTTGGCAGGAATGAAATTAAATGCTATAAACCTTGGTGATTTGCTAAATCTTGTATCAGCTTTTTCTTTTACTACCTATATTTTAGTTATTTCTAAATTTGCTCATGATATTGACAATATTGTTGTTACCGTATTTCAATTCGCAAGTGTTGTAGGGATGGGAGCAATTGGAATGTTATCTTTTGAGCAGATTAATATCTCATTGATACTTGGCAATTGGCTTGGAATAATATATACAGCTATTTTCGCGACAGCATTAGTTATTCCTTTACAATTGATCTGTCAAAAGTACACCAGTCCCACAAGAGTCGGCATCTATATGCTGTTAGAACCTGTATCGGCAACGTTGATTGCGGTTGTTGCGATTAGTGAAATTTTAACTGTTTCAGGAATTATAGGTTGTTGTTTAATTATTACAGGATTATTGTTAGCGCAAATTAAGGAAATTTAAATTTATCGTTTGTACTCCGTTTTAATTGCTAAATTTTAGTTCGAAAACAGGAGTGCAATCGTAAAAGCATTGTAAAACTTTTGCGATAAAATGTATCAGCTTTTTACTATTAAATTAATTTAAAGGGAGTTGACAATGATGAAAAATTACAAAAAAATTGATCTTTGGAAAGATGTGACGAATGAACAATGGAATAACTGGCATTGGCAGGTCAAAAACAGAATTGTTTCAGTTGAGGAGTTAAAGAAAGTAATCGAACTAACAGAAAAAGAAGAAAAAGAGATTGAAGAAACGCTGAAAACGTTTAGAATGGCTATTACGCCATACTATGTTTCCTTAATGAATTCTAATAATCCCAAATGCCCGGTTAGAATGCAAGCTGTTCCAACAATAGCTGAAACTCATAAGTGTGATGCGGATATGCATGATCCCAGTTATGAAGATATAGATTCTCCGGTTTATGGAGTAACTCACAGATATCCTGATCGAGTACTCTTATTGATTACTGATCAATGTGCAATGTATTGCAGGCATTGTACGAGAAGAAGATTTTCAGGAGGAAATGATGAAGCACGGGGAATGGATGATATCAGAAAAGGAATTGACTATATCAGGCGAACACCTCAGGTAAGAGATGTGTTGGTTTCAGGAGGAGATTCACTGCTTGTATCGGATGAAAGGCTTGAAGAAATAATAAAAGAACTGAGAAGTATACCTCATGTAGAGATAATCAGGCTTGGGTCTCGAGCACCGGTAGTAATGCCACAGAGAATAACCGATGATTTGTGCAATATGTTAAAAAAGTACCATCCTATATGGTTTAATACACATTTCAATCATCCTATTGAAATGACAGAAGATGCAAGAGAAGCGATCCGAAAAATTGCTGATGCGGGGATACCTCTCGGAAATCAGACTGTGTTACTGAGAGGTATAAATGACTGTGTACATATCATGAGAAACCTTATGCATGAATTGGTTAAAAACAGAATACGGCCCTATTATATTTATCAATGTGATCTTTCGGAAGGGATAGAGCATTTTAGAACACCTGTTTGGAAGGGGATTGAAATCATGGAAAGTTTAAGAGGTCATACTTCAGGTTTTGCTGTTCCTGCCTATATCATCGATGCAACCGGAGGCGGTGGGAAAACACCTATTTCGCCTAATTATCTTCTTTCAATGTCACGGGATAAGGTTGTGATTAGAAATTATGAAGGGGTAATTTCAACCTATACTGAACCCAAAAATTACGTGGAAGATGAGGGTAATTGTGCATATCCCATGTGCAAAGGAAAACATAAATATTCATATGAAGGTGTGGCTGGTTTGCTGAGCGGGGATAAATCTACACTTGAACCTCAAAATTTATTAAGACATAACAGACGCACATGCAAGCAGGCAAGGGGACAGGGACTTGAAGGGCAGGCAAGGGGACAGGGACTTGTCTGGTGACCTTGTCAGGTCTCTCTGGAAGGCTGTAAATACATCCTACATCTGATATAATATATTGTAGAATTAGTATTGGATTTGGTGAATGCGATGAAGAAGTATTTATTTTTTGGAGAAAAAAGAGAAATTGGAAAATATGAATATATTTTCAGATTCATTGTCTTAATGATTATTAATTCTTATATTTTTATTTCTATGAGTTATGGTTTTAGTAAAAAGGATTATGTAATCTTAATCGTTTTAATCATCCTGGGTTTTGCAAATCTGTCTTTAGTGGCACTTGTCGAAAAAGACGCGTTTTTCCGTGTCGGCGACAGAAAAAAGAGATTTATAGTCACTAGTATTTCACAAATTATGATTCTTTCCTTGATTTTATCTATTGCATTTGTAATTATGTATAATCATGTTAATTATAATGATTACTCAATACTTAAATCTGAGGTCAATGCATATCTCGCAGATAAATATGATAGAGAATTTGTCGTAAAGGATGATATTGAAAAAAGAAAATCATTATATCATCTCAAATGCTATCCGAAGGATAATCCCGAGATAGAATTTCTTACTATTTGGAAAAAGGGAGACCTTAAAAAATCAAGGGATACTTATTTGAATTACAAATGGAATTATCAAGCAGAGCCAGAGGCAACAATGGTTATTGAAGATTATTATGGGGAAGATGCTTTGATACACTTTCAATTTTGGACGACTAATGACGGGTTGATGGATATAACTGATGAGGTAAAGCATATGGATTATGAGGAAGTCATACGAAAGTATAAAGACAAGGTTTCTATCGATATACACTGTTATACGTTTTCCAGCGGATTAGATCAGAAAAAAGAGTCTGAAAGGGCATACCAGGTGATAGAAAACTATTTAAGGAAAAATGCCGGAGATGGGATGTTTCATATTTACTTTTTTGCAGAAGACCATAAAGAAGAATTAATGAGACAGTATGAAGCGGATAATGGTTTCTTTTGGATAAAGGGCACATCTGATTTTACTAAAATGTATAAAAAAGGAGAGTTATTAAATATCCTTCATTTAACGCCCGGAATTGAAAAAGAAGAAATTGGCAACCATTTTTATTATAAATAAAAGTCAGGTAGACAGTTTGCCGTTCCCAATTGTCCAAGCACAATATGGGTCTCCTTTGAATATAATGTATCTGA
>CAZKKX010000144.1:0-6513 GCA_964553505.1 uncultured Eubacteriales bacterium
TCGAACTTAAAAGGAATCCAAAAAAAGAAATGCCATCCGATGGTCTCATTACACTTAACTGAATGATAAGCTTAATCTTACTATATATAATCAAGGTTGCTCATTATATGGACAAGTTGTGATGTTTCCCTGCATATCCATAGAAGCATAAAAAACATCCTTATAGTCGTCGAACCCTTTCTCTTTCAGCTTTTGTAGTATGTCATCAACTGATTTTTTTAATATCTTGATATTCTTTGTGTCCAATACTCCGTCGAGTATAACAGTTAATGTGAGGTTGCTTAACTCATGTGGAAGATTCATATCAGTTTTTGTAATAATATCGTGTTGTGGCTTTTTTAGAATGGACACATCACCATTAGCTTCTACAATAGCAAAGTCTATTTTTCTGATATCGAAAATGTCCTTTTCTCTTAATAGCATTAGAATTTCATCTATACTATAATGAATTTTCTTGATATTTTTATAAATCATTTCACCATTTTGAATAACAATAGTCGGATCAAAAGTTATAAGTCTTCTGATTTTTTTACTCTTTATAATAATTTTACTAACCCCTTTCTGGAACACTGAAAGAATAATTACTGCAAAAACAGTAGGCATGTGCTCTATTTGTGGGTCAGCAATATCTGCGCCAACTATTGCACCTATAACAATTATGGAAAGAAAGTCAAATACCGGCAGTTCTCCGATGGGCCTTTTCCCCATTATAAATAAAGTAGAAAACAGTAGTAATACCATAATTGTAATTATTCTAAAAAATACAATCGCATATGTTTCCATCTCTCTCATTCCCTTCATAGCCCTTTGATATCTTCTTAAATAAGAAGCCTCATCTGCTCTCCGTCGGCAAGTTTCTGTTTTCCGTTTACAGAACCGGATTAAAAAAACTATTACTAAAACTATACCCAAAACAATGAGAAGGAATACCACCTAATTATAAAAATAACTAACTCAATCACTTTTGTATTGGGACAATGAACCTGTCCCCGTCCCTTGAAAACATTCTATCCCATTTTGCTACTAAAGCTTGCCCTTTAGGAGTATTCCAATCCTTCTCAATATCAGAATGACATTTTCGTCCCAGCCCTTTGCGAGAATGGTGGCAAAACCTACATTCCAATGGCTCATACCCTGTCCCATGAAGATCACAAAGCCCTTTATTAAAGAAAGTGCACCCAAATTGAGAAAACATCTGTAGTGCAAAATTCATCTCGCAGCCTTTGAATGCAGGAGATAATACCCCAAAAGTAAATTCGGGCGATACTTCCAACATCATACGATTCCCATAGCCTGCACGAATAGCTCTGGAAGCTTCTTTAACAGTCCACCAGCCAGGACGCATGCAAAAAGAAGTGCAAATCTCACAACTGCAGGGTTCAGAAGGCGGATATTTTTCTCTAAGGTTTTGTTTCCGTTTTCTTTTCATATGCCCGTCTACCTACTTTCAAGCCTCAGCTCCAATTTCACAATCGCTTTGAAATATCTCGAGACTTTCATCACACCAAATCATTATTCTTTCATCAGACTGCAGAAGAAATTCAAGGTCTTGACCATATACTTAACAACCGATTCCATGTCTGCAAGTTCATTTTTTGCCATAAAGTATTCTTTTGTCAAAGAAATAGAAACATAATTGTACTGTTCAGCAAATATACGCGCATCAACAGCTCTGATCATTCCATTTGCCGCCATTTTGTTGATTAACCGCTCATAATATTCTACTGGTTCGTTTACTACATATTTGTAATATATCTCAGCTGCTCTTGGTTTTCGAAATTTTTCATGATCGATAATCATTGCGATATTGACAAAGGTATCGCTAACTCTGCTTCCAACATGAAAAACAATATTTTTAAATACTTCTTCTGGCTGCATAATTGTCATCATCTGGTCTAATTCGGAATCAGTTGGTCTTGATTTAGGAGCTAATAATATAAATTTTTCAAACAATGCTTCCAATATTATAGCTTTGCTGCTGAAATGATTATACAAAGAACTTTCCTTAATACCAGCTCTATTAGCTATTGCCCGTACAGATACGCCATCAAAACCTTGCTGCGCAAATAACTCGGCAGCAATATACAATATACGGTTCATTGTTTCAATTCCTCTTTTACGTTTTTGAACATATCGCTTTTCTGAAAAATCCATATTAATTTCTCCTCCAACAAATATTATACTATCAATCGTTCTATTTGTAAATATATAAACTAATAACTGTTAGTTTATTGTTATAACCTCTCCTTCAACTATTGCGAAAAATACTACTCCGATAAAGCTTATATGATTTATTAATTATATTTCTGATATAATAAGTGCATAAAGCATTTAAGTTATGAAAAGGAATATATATGATTTTTGAATATGGACAGAAGGAAATAGAATATTTGAAGAAAAAGGATAAGAAACTTGGTGCAGCTATAGAACAAATCGGTATGATACAACGAAAAATTATACCATGTCCTTTTGATGCGTTGATTTCCAGCGTTGTAGGACAGCAGATTTCAAGCAAAGCTGCTGATACGGTTTGGAAAAGAATTATTATGCTTATTGAGGATATAACGCCCGAAAGAATTGGGCAAGTCAGTATTAATGATATACAAAGCTGTGGAATTTCTTTTAGAAAAGCAGGATATATAAAGGAAATAGCAGAAGCTGCGCTTAATAAAACCGTTGATTTTGACAACCTTCATAAGCTGACAGATCAAGAGATTATTAATAAGCTTTCTGCTCTACATGGAGTAGGGATATGGACTGCTGAAATGCTTCTCATCTTTTCACTGCAAAGACCAGATGTTGTAAGTTTCAAGGATTTGGCCATAAGACGAGGTATGATGAATTTGTATGGTCATAAAGAGCTTTCTAAGGATAAGTTTGAAAGCTATCGGAATAGATACTCCCCGTATGGGTCGGTGGCATCACTGTATTTATGGGAACTGTCACACAAGAACCCCAAGAAAGGGGATTAATATTTGAAAGGAGACTTTTGAAAATGTGGATTGACTTAAGAAGTGATACTGTTACACAGCCTACAGAGGCTATGCGTCATGCAATGGCCAATGCTGAGGTAGGTGATGATGTATATGGTGATGACCCTACCGTGAATCGATTGGAAAAAATCGCAAGTGAGGTATTTGGAAAAGAAGCTGC
Organism: uncultured Eubacteriales bacterium; assembly: GCA_964553505.1. GTDB lineage: Bacteria > Bacillota > Clostridia > Peptostreptococcales > JAAYPU01 > JAENZQ01. The sequence goes on from CAZKKX010000144.1 coordinate 3,154, forward strand.
GCTTTTTGTCCCATCGGGTACTTTTGGAAATCAATTGGCTATTATGTCTCATACTCAAAGAGGGGATGAGATACTGGTAGGTGAAGCATGTCATATCCTCATGCACGAAGTTGGTAGCGCTGCCGTATTGTCCGCTGTCCAAACACGCATCTTCCCAACTGTTTTAGGGCATGCAGATGTTGATAAACTGGAAGGGATGGTCCGTGGTGACGATATCCATTTCCCTAATACCGGACTTATCTGTATGGAAAATGCGCATTCATGCGGAGCTGTTGTTTCTATAGAAAACATGAAAGCCGTATACAATCTTTCAAAATACAAAGGCATTCCTGTTCATCTTGATGGTGCACGCATATTTAATGCAGCGATTGCCCTTGAATCAGATGTAAAGGAATTAGCCGCTTATGCGGACTCAGTGAACGTATGCCTTTCCAAAGGTTTATGTGCACCGGTCGGATCGATCCTGCTGGGCACCAGTGCCTTTATCAGTAAAGCCCGTAAAAACAGAAAATTGATGGGCGGCGGACTTCGGCAAGCCGGAATCCTTGCAGCCGCCGGAATCATTGCATTGACAGAAATGCCATCAAGACTATATGAAGATCACAAAAATGCAAGTTATCTGGCAGATAAGCTTGAAGAAATCAAGTCATGTTATGTTATTCGTAATCGGCTGGATATAAATATGGTATTTTTTACCCTGTCTGAAGCTGTTATCAGCGAGTCGACACTCATTGAAGGGCTAATGAAAGAAAATATCAAAATAAACGGTATGGAAGATGGTGAGTATCGCTTTGTTATGAACTATGGCGTATCTGATAAGGACATAGACAAAGTTGTACAAACTATGAAAAATCTAATTACTTCTTGAGTCAAAGGACAAGGGGGAGAAGGACAAGGGGACAGGGACAATGAACCTGTCCCTTATTTATCAACGCCCTTTATCTTCGACAGACCACTAAGTATTCCGATAATTATATACACCATTTCATATACTATAAGTTCATTTACAGATAACTCCACACCTAAAATGAAGGTGAATATAGCTGACACGAGTAGAGTTAATACAACCGAAAATATAATCGAATATCCTATCAAAAATTTTACTTTACCATACTTAATTAATTGTTCTCTATAAAAATCTTTCATGTATCCTCACTCCCCTTTTGAATTAATTGCAACTAACGTCTATCATTTATAACGCATCTAAACACGTCAAAGGAATACTCTTTGCGGAGTTTTACTCCCAGTGTGGCGCTGATGTTTTTAAAATAAAATTTTGATACATTTCAACTGAAGTTGCGATTACTATGCCATCTTGATTTATATCAGTCGCAAACGGCATTTTTAATATAATCCACACACCTATAAGAGTAGTAGCCAAGATCACTATGATAGTCTTAATAATTTTTTTCATCCTTCCCCCTCATCAAATACAAAAAAACTTTACTGCACATTATCATTTGTCCTTTGTTATACATTTTCCTTTGATTGGAAAAATTCAGGCTTATCCCCGTACCCTACAAGAATAAGTCTAATATTATCCAAACTGATAAAGCCGCACTACCACTCAAAATACTTAAGATATAAACTTTTGACTCCTTTTCATATTTCCATTCTATAAAAGCACGAAAACCGAATAATACAGCAAGAAATATTGGAAAAAAATATCGCCTTAATTCAATATTAGAAAAAATAATTATTATTAAAGCTATAATAAGTGCTACTTCTGACCATTTATGGAACTCATTAACATGCTTATACAATCCCTTTTTCTTTTGAATGTTAAACTTGTTAATCATGATTTTTTCTAAAACTATTATAGATATTATAAATGCAATTAGAGTTATAAATATCACTTGATTCTCCTTTCCAAGATTGAGTTGTTTTTTATCTATTCCTTGTACCAAAGATATTCTCTATTTTCATATGCTATTTTGTGTTTATAATGTTCCTGAGGATTTAAGAATGTCATGAGCCTTAACCAGACTTGGGTTGACGAATTTGGATGAAGCATTTGAATGATCGCTATTCCTCAAGTTTCATTATTATTGTATCAATACCAGCAGGATTTTTCCCACCATCTTTAAAATCTTTAAAGCCAAATCGCATATACATCTTTCTTGCAGCTTCACCTGCTTTCACACCTGGAGAAAAAGTTTGTACAAATATAGGCTTACTATTATCTAAACTGTCGAGTGCTACTTCTACCAATTGATAACCATATCCTTTTCCTCTGCATCTTTCTCTTACTGCTAACCAAGATACTTCATTACAAACTTTATTAATTGCAACTATCCCTTCAAGATCATTATTATTGTTTACAACACAAAAAGATGATGAATTTGATATGCAGTCTATTATTCCTTTTTTAAAATCTTCACTTTCCACCATTTTCCCAAATAATGGTTCAACTTCTCTAGCTAAATCTAACCATTCATTTAGATCCTTATCTGTTACAAGTCTAATCATAAATGCTCCCTCTTTTTTTAGTTTAATATTGTACTTTGCTACCACATCACCCGATTTATACAACACATTTGTCTTGAATATTTTCCTGTTAAATGCTATCTTGTTCTTCTGTAGCCACATTTCAATAAAACAAAGCATTATTCCCATATCTATTGAGTTGTAAAAGCTGATTTTATCTTTTGGAACAATCATCTTCTCCTTTGACTTCATCTCAATGCGAATACTTTGTTCTAAATACGTTATTAGCCATGGCTGAGAATTACATGTACTTGGTGCGTATTTAATGTAATCTGTTATTTCTTCTAATTGATTACCTTGCCATATTTCCGCTACATCTTTTCTTTTTGCCTTAGTATAATCTTTTCTAAATTCTGTTTTCTCTGCTTTACCAATTGCTATCATTATAATATAGTCCAGATTATCCTCTGCTTTGTTATCGCTTATCTTCCCCATTCCATACCAACATGCGCCAATGTCAATTGATGATAAGTATAAATCCAACTGTTCAAACGCATATCCAATATTCATTAAATGAGGACCATTTATCTTGCTATATATAAGTATACCATACTCTCCACGTTTACAATTCGTCTCATTTCGAGGGACTATTCTATAGGAAAATAAATATTCGTTGTCAAGATATTTTATCCCATTATCTAAATAAGCCTTAATTAATGCTATTTCATTTTGACTTATGTGTAGTTCAGGATTAAATCTCCTAAACGACTTTCTTTTGAAAGCATAAGAATATAATGACTTCATTTAATAATCCTTCTTTCATAATAATCAAACCTTATGGTTAATCTAACATGGTTTAAAATTATTATCTAAGGAAATTTTAAATACATACCAAATATTAAATCCACTCAAAGTACAAGGGGACAGGGACAA
>CAZKKX010000145.1:0-6503 GCA_964553505.1 uncultured Eubacteriales bacterium
TCGGAAATCAAAAATCCGAATACATGAACAAGATATATGAATTGTTTTGCTTTGAAGCGGGTATAAAGAAGCCTGCAAATATACCAAAGACTCTCATATATCCTGTTGCCTTCTTTATGGAGCTATTATACACAGTATGTCATTCAAAAAAACCTCCTTTATTGACAAGGGGCAGAGTCAATATGTTTTATGATAATATTGAGTATTCAGTAAAAAAAGCAGAAAAAATTTTAGGCTATAAAAATGCCTATAGTCTGGAAGAAGGCATAAAAAAAACAGTGGCATGGTACAGGGAGAAAAGGCTAATTTAAGATAAAAGTTATCAGATAAAGCCTGTAAACGGGAGGTTGTGTATGCAAAAGATTGATAATATCACAGGGTTTCATAGATATATCTTCAATCTAAAATTAAAAATTCATGTTTTTTTGTCTTTTCTACCGGAGCTTTTTCGGGGGAGAATTACATTGAAAAGGTTTATTCTATTTGTAAAAAGGATGCTCTTTTTTCTTTCAAAGCTGCAGCATAATAAATTTATCAGAATAGGAGGCAAAACAAAAATCGATTTATACATTCCCGGCTATCCGTCAAAAGCCTTTCTTACGGCATGCAAAAAATTTATCCAATTTGATGACAAAATGCCATGTACAACTGTGTTGATATCGGTTACGTCTGCCTGTATGTATAATTGCAGTCACTGTTACCAGAAGCATGATAAAGGAAAAGATATTCAAATTGACCTATTGACAGATGTTGTTAAGAATCTGCAAAATATGGGAATTGCATTTTTTAATATTGAGGGAGGAGAGCCTTTTTTAGTCTATGAACGATTAAAAAAAGTTTGCACTTCTATTGACGAAAGATCTGAAATTTGGATAAATTCAACAGGTGTCGGAATAACAAAGGAAAGATTATTGGAATTAAAGAAAATGAATGTTACTGCTATTATGTTTTCTATGCACAATTCAAACCAAGGTATCTTTAATAAATTTATGGGAAGCGACTCTGCATGGGAAACATTTGAATCATCTGTTCATATGTGTCACGAAGCAGACATGGCAGTAGCTATTAACACCTGTCTTCTTAAAGAAGATTTTTATAACAACCAATTTGAAAAAATAATGGAAAAAGCAAAAGAGCTAAATGTTTCTTTGGTTCAACTCATTAAACCAAAGCCCACCGGCGGATGGTTGGGGAAGGAAAATTTAGAATTTACTAAGGATGACATAAAATATATTAAGAGCAAAGTATGGCAATATAATTCAAAAAAAGAATTTGAAAAGTATCCATCAATATTTGCTCAAATCATAGAAGAAAGTGAAGACGTATTTGGCTGTACGGCAGGCGGAATCGACAGGTTTTATATTAATGCAAAAGGAGATGTACAGCCCTGTGAATTTCTGAATATATCCTTCGGCAATATTTCGGAAGAATGTTTTGAACTAATCTATAATAAAATGAGAAACTGTTTTGATTGGGGCGGTGATTGCAATTTGTGTGAAAAATATTCAAAGGATATCTATAAACTATACAAAAAACATAATTCAGCATCTTTGCCGCTTTCTCCAGTATTGTCAAAACAAATCTATACATCATGGAATAGAGGGAATAAGACTGAATTATATGAAAAACTTGAAAAATTACAATAGAGAACGATGAATTGGATTAACTTGTAATTATTATCTTTAATTGTTATAATTGAACAAACATATACATTAAGGTTAAATTTAGCCTTTAACTAATAATATAAAAGGGGGGTATAGAGTTCTATGTATGTGTCAAAAACAAATTTAAATACAAGATTTGTAAATGACGAATGGTATAACTTTATTACAGAAGAAATTGAGCCCCAAAATATAAGAAAAAACATTGTCGACTCATGGAAAAGATGTAGAGAATTAGAAGTAAACCCTTATGAAAGCGACAATGTTTCTGTTCTTTCACAGGAAGAATTAATTAAAAAACTATATGAAAAAGAAAAACTCATTAAAGTAATTCAACCTTATATGGAAAACCTTTATAAAATAGTAGAAGGTTCCGGCTTTATCGTTTTTTTAACTGATAATGAGGCAAATGTTTTACATGTTTTAGGGGATAAAGATATCCTGAATGATTACAGTACAGGCTGTAATTTTAAAGTAGGGGCAAATTGGAGTGAAAAATGTGTTGGAACAAGCTCTATAGGAATGGTACTGATTGAAGGAAACCCTATTCAGATTGTTGGAGAAGAGCATTATTGCTATAAACAGCAACAATGGACATGTTCAGGAATACCTATACGGGATGCGGAAGGCAAGATAATTGCAGCTATCAGCATGGCAGGAAAATCTGAAAATGCACATAGTCATACGCTTGGAATGTTAGTTGCTACCGAAATGGCTATTGAAAATCAGCTCAAAATAATAGAAACCAACGAAAAACTTTTGATGACAACCCAGCATCATAAAGCAGTCGTTGAATCTGTTTCAGAGGGGATTCTGTCCATTGATAAGTTTGGAATCGTAACATTTATGAATGAAAGCGCGGGAAAAATTCTATTTTGTGACTATAAAAATGCCATCGGTAAGCATATTAATGAAGTTTTAGATTATGAGGCAGTCATTCTTAAGGTTCTTAAAACAGGCAAAGGGTATATTGACAGAGAATTTATAATCAATTCTAAAAGAGGTCGGATTCATTTTGTAAAAAGTGCGATTCCCATTAGAGGTAAAAATGGAGAAATCACAGGAATTGTAGATATTTTCAGAGAAATTAAACAGGTAAAAAGATTGGTCAATCAAATGGTAGGCGCACATGCACGTTTCACTTTTGAAGATATAGTAGGAAAGAGCGAAGAGCTTCTTGAAGCAAAACGCCTCGCTGCATCAGCAGCAAAATGCACCTCAAATGTATTGATAATGGGAGAAAGCGGTACAGGTAAAGAGCTTTTTGCACAAGCCGTTCATAATGCCAGTTCTCGTTCACAAGAACCATTTGTTGCAGTAAACTGCGGAGCTATTCCGCGTGAATTGATAGAAAGTGAATTTTTCGGATATGAAGAAGGTGCTTTTACAGGTGCTCAAAGAGGAGGGCGACCCGGAAAATTTGAAATGGCTGCAGGAGGTACATTGTTTCTTGATGAGATCGGTGAAATGACTATGGATATGCAGGTAAGACTTCTTCGAGTTCTTCAAGAAAAAGAAGTAACCAGAATAGGTGGAAATAAAACTTTTCCTGTAGATGTTAGAATAATCGCTGCTACAAATAAAAACCTCAATAAGGAAATAAAGGAAGGAACATTTCGCAATGATCTTTTTTGGCGTTTAAATGTTCTTACTATAAACATACCGCCTTTATGCCGCAGAAACGGTGATATCCCCTTATTAATGGAATATTTTCTTGATATATTATCTAAAGAACATCATAAACAATATACACTGTGTTCGGAAGCAATGAAAATTCTCAATAACTACTCATGGCCAGGTAATGTTAGGGAATTGGAAAATGTACTTGAAAGATCCGTTAACTTTGCGGAAAAAGATCATATTTTACCAAACCATTTACCTAAAAACATAATAAATAACAGTCGAAAATTTAAAAAGAACGATCAAATAGTATCTCTGGAAGAGGCAGAATATAAAGCAATTGTTGATGCTGTTGCGTACTGTAAGGGAAATATTACATGGGCAGCAAAAATTTTAGGAGTAGCAAGGAATACCCTGTATACAAAGTTAAAAAAATATGAAATAGAGTGTTAGTTTTTCTAACACTAATCAAAAATTGAACAATAATGTAAAGTACTGTTATTATTTGTATTTATCATCTAATGATCATATTTTGAGCAATTCAATATGGTCATTATTTTTTTTTGCAGTGTATAAGTGTTGATATTAAAGGATTCTCAAGTTGGCATAATGCTTGCGAATTATAAAGATGAAATCTTATATAAAATGACAACTACTTGAGAAAGGAGATGCTACATGAAGAAGAAAGAAAAGGAATTGTATCTACATTTTTACCATGAAATGCAGCGATTGCGTTCTTTTGAACTTAAAGCATCAGAGTTATTTACTCAGGCTATGCTGGCAGGAAATATTCATACTTATATCGGTCAAGAAGCCATTGCAGTAGGAGCTTGTAATGCTTTATTGGAAATCGACTATATTGTTTGCACGCATCGTGGACACGGACAATGCATTGCAAGAGGCTGTAGCCCCAATATAATGATGGCAGAACTTTTTGGAAAAGAAACCGGCTACTGCAAAGGAAAAGGGGGCTCAATGCATATAGCAGATTTAAGCCGTGGCATCTTAGGCGCAAATGGAATCGTAGGCGCAGGGCTGGCTATTGGAACAGGCTCAGGTTTGGCATCAAAAATTACAGAAAAAAGTGAAGTGACACTTGTATTCTTTGGAGATGGCGCGTCAAATGAAGGATATTTTCATGAATCACTTAACATGGCTTCGGCATGGAAACTGCCTGTTGTTTACCTTTGTGAAAATAATAATTATGGTGTCTCTGTCCGTATAGACAGAGTTTGTAATGTTGAAAACATTGCTGAGCGAGCAAAAGCTTATGATATTCCCGGTGTAATTATAGACGGCAATAATGTTTTCGAAGTATACAATGCGGTACAGAATGCCGCAGAATATGCCCGTGAAGGAAAGGGTCCTACTTTGATTGAAGCAAAAACCTATCGATATCACGGACATTATGAAGGTGATCCTCAAATCTACAAATCAAAAGAAGAAATGGAAAAATGGTTAAATCATGATTCCATTGAAATTATAAAGAAAGAAATTCTGGCTAAAGGCTTTGCATCAGAGAAAACACTAGAAGATGTAGAAAAAAAAGTCAAAAGAGAAATTGAAGAAGCTGTTGACTTCGCTAAAAACTCACCTTATCCGGATATTCAAAGAGTAACTGAAGATGTATATTCAACGGATAATGAAAGAGGTGTTGCCAGATGAGAAGTATTACTTACGGTCAAGCCATAAGAGAAGCAATGTATGAAGAGATGACACGAAACAGCTCTGTATTTATTTTGGGCGAAGATATGGGCATTATGGGAAGTGTATTTGGGCTAACAAAAGGATTTTTAGAAGAATTTGGTGAAAATCGAGTGATTGATACACCAATATCTGAAAATGGTTTTACAGGCATGGCTGTCGGTGCTGCTATGAGAGGCCTCAGACCTATTGTTGAAATCATGTATATTGATTTTACACCCATAGCACTGGATCCTATTGTCAATCAGGCAGCTAAATTGCGTTATATGACCGGCGGGCAGATATCAATTCCGTTGGTTATCCGAGCTCCCGGAGGGGCAGGACGCAGAAACGCAGGTCAACACTCTCAAAGTCTTGAAGCGCTACTCACGCATTTTCCCGGATTAAAAGTTATAGCACCGGGAACGCCTTATGATGCCAAAGGATTACTTAAATCCGCCATCCGGGAAGATGATCCGGTAATATGTGTGGAACATAAAATTTTATATGCAAAAAAAGGAGAAGTTCCTGAAGAAGAATATCTCATACCATTAGGGAAAGCGGATATTAAACGGAGTGGGAAAGATGTCACTATTATTGCTTATTCCAGACAAATACTCTTTGCCTTGGAAGCCGCTGAAGAATTGAAAAAACAAGGAATCGATGCTGAAGTAATAGATTTAAGAACTTTAGTGCCGCTTGATTGGGAAACCATCCAACAATCCATAAGAAAAACGCATCGGGTTGTATTGGTGCAAGAAGCGGTTAAACGTAACGGATATATGGGAGAAATAGCCTCTCAGATTATTGATGAACTCTTTGATTACCTTGATGCTCCTGTAAAACGTGTTGCTGGATTAAATGTAATACCCCCATTCAGCCCGGCATTAGAAGATCATATATACCCAAATCCTCAAGATATCGTTAATACGGTTTTGGATATTGCCTATTAAAATTATCAATTAATATAAGGAGGAAAACTCATGGCTACAAACATCTATATGCCAAAACTGGGACTTACCATGACTGAAGGGTTTGTATCCAAATGGCTGAAATCTATAGGCGATCATGTAGATGCAGGTGATAAAATTGCCGAAATCGAAACAGATAAAATAACAAATGTCATAGAGGCTCCGGTTGATGGTATATTGCTTGAAATATTCGTAGATGAAGGAAGTACGGTAGAGGTTGCAGGTCTTATGGCAGTTATTGGTGAATCCGGTGAAAAAATTGATAAAAATGTTACAAATTCTGAAAAGAAAGAATCCATAAAAGATGCTTTTCCAGATTCTTTAATAAATAATAACATCGAAGAAACAATCTCGAAAGATAATCGGATAAAAGCTTCACCTGCAGCAAAAAAACTGGCTAAAGAAATGCATATAGACCTGCTGTCAGTAAACGGTACCGGTCCGGGTGGGCGTATTATTGAAAAAGATATTATGAAACATAAAGAAAATATATCTAATATTAGAGTTTCTCCTTTAGCAAAAAAAACAGCTTCAGATAAAGGAGTAAATTTACAAGACATAAAAAAAG
>CAZKKX010000146.1:0-6482 GCA_964553505.1 uncultured Eubacteriales bacterium
TACATGTCGTTGTTATTTACTAAAGCTAATCTTTTCGTACCTACAATTTCCTGTTTGTCTATGTGCTTCATAATAAAACTATTCTGAATCATCTTATTGCCCAACCACGAGAAATTTAAGCATAGTCCCGAAATTCAGAATGTCATCTATAAAATACCCTAAAAATCAGGGTCAAAAAATGCACTTTTTCAGCCCGTTTTTTGCCCTTTTTTGCTCCAAAACCACTACACATAGTGGTCGGCCTGCCCTATTTGCCCTTCAAACCACTATTCGTCATCATTATTATACACTCCACGTGCATCGTATGCGGAAACATATCCACCGGCTGGGCTTCTATAGTTTTATACCCATTTGCTTCAAGGTGTTTCAAATCGCGGGCAAGGGTGGAGGGGTTACAGGAGACATAGACAATCCTGTTTGGCTGCATTTTTATCATGGTAGCCAAAAGTTTTTCAACGCAGCCTTTTCGGGGCGGGTCCACTACTACCACGTCTGCTTTATAACCTTTTTTATATAGTTCCGGAACGACTTCTTCAGCCTTTCCAACGTGAAATTCCGTATTCTCGATATGATTGATCTCTGCATTTCGTTGGGCATCTTCAACAGCAGCTTCTACTATTTCTACTCCAATAACTTTTTCGGCCTTCTTGGCAAGAAATAAGGAAATGGTGCCGATGCCGCAGTATAAATCAAATACGGTTTCATTTCCTGAAAGTTGTGCATATTCTAAAGCCTTCGAATAGAGCTTTTCCATCTGAACAGGGTTGACCTGATAAAAGGATAGCGGTGAGATTTGAAACCGAATACCGGCGATACTGTCCATTATGTAACCTTTGCCGTATAGCGTTATGTTTTGATCCCCCAGTATTACATTAGATTTCTTCGTATTGATGTTCTGCACCAATGTTGTGATTTCAGGCAGTTTTTCCTTTATATCTTCAATCATTTCATCTTTATTAGGTAGATGAGTTCCGTTAACAACAAGGATGAGCATGAATTCTTTGCTGTTTACACCTATTCTTGTGACGATATGTCTTAATAATCCTTTTCCTGTCTTTTCGTTATATATAGAGAGCTTGAATTTCTTTATTATATGTTTTATTTCTTTAATAATCTTATCGTTTATCTCATGCTGAATCATACAGGTATCGCATTGTATGATGTCGTGGCTTTTCTTCCGATAAAAGCCTATTTCTATTTGTCCATTTTTATCCGTCAGGGGAAATTGGGCTTTATTGCGGTATCTTTCAGGAGACTCCATTCCAATGACATCATGGATTTGTAACTCATGCAGGCCGCCGATTCGCCGGAGGTTGTCCGATATTATTTTTTTCTTTGTTTCCAGTTGTTTTTTATAAGAAATGTTTTGTATCTGGCAACCGCCGCATTGGTAAAATATCGTACATTGGGGATTGACTCTGAAAGGAGAATATTCAAGATATTTCACTACTTTTCCTATGCCATAATTTTTCTTTAAAGTTGTAATTCCAATCTTTACTTTATCGCCGATAACCGTTTCTTCCACAAATATTGTGAATCCGTCTATTTTTCCTATGCCTTCTCCGCCGTGTCCCATGTCGATGATTTCTATTTCATATGTTTGATTTAACTTAATGTCCATTTTATTCTCCTGTTCAGTTATTGGTTTCGAATTGCTTTGCTCCTCTTAATGACAAAAAAAGAGATCGCCGCGTCGCTTCACTCCTTGCGATAACAACATCATATATTTAATCAAATATTTGTTTTAGGTCAACTTTTAGTCCTTCAAAATAATAAGACTGGAGTGTATCATGCCCTTTGTAGGTAGAAAATTCTTCGATTTTACGATCCTCAAATTTGTAAACGAGCATTATCTTTTTCTGGCGATCAGCAATCCAGAATTCTTTGACACCTGATAACATATAGGTATTTAATTTGTCCACCATATCTTTGGATCTTGTACTGGGTGATAGAATCTCTACAACAAGAGAAGGCGTCCCCATATAACGTCCTTTTTCATTGACCGTATCCTCTAAATCGCAGGCAATTAGCAAATCAGGCTGCATGACATCCGGATCTTTAAAGTCCGGCTTAAAAAAATGTACATCGAAGGGGGCATAAAAGACTTTGCACTTTTTGTCTTTTAAATAGTCTGCAAGGATTAAAAATAACTTTCCGGAAATCTCCTGATGGAAAGTACTTGGGGAAGACAAAAGGATAATTTCTCCATTGATGTATTCCATTCTTAGCTCGGTTTTTTCATATATTTCCATGAATTCTTCATAGGATACTTTTTTGCCTCCGTATTGATAGTCCAGTGCCTCCTCTTTGACTGTTAAATATCGTTCAATATCTGTTATGTATGGCGAAAGTCTTACAGCCTTTTTTCCGTTCTTTGTTATGACCACTTCATGGTTGTCAATGACGTAGTCCAGGTACTTACCCAAATTTGTCTTGAATTCCGTAGCTGTAATGGTTTTCTTCAAATTCATTATTCATCACCTCGTACGATTATCGTATCATATCGAACGATATTTTACAAATAAAATATTTTCGTACGATTAAGTTAAAACTTCATACTCTTCTTCTCTGCCTCTTAAAATACTTAATGGTTTCGTGGGAAATCAAGAATATGAATGCAGCGCCCGAAACATAAAGCCAATCCATTGCATCAAGGGGACCGAAACCAATAAAATCATTGAAAAACGGCACATATATAACCAACAAAACCATGATAATCGATAGTAATATGGAAAGCAAAAGTTTCTTATTGGTCATAATGGTTCTGCTGAAGAAAGTTTCATAAGTATAGCGCCTCGATAAGATGTTAATAAACTGGCAGACAGCAATAGTCGCATAAGTGACGGTGGTTGCTCGAGGATATAAAGGATGAATATCTGTCAATTCTATTCCAACTCTTGTTTCAAAAATACCAAAGTTGGCAAATGCCAAAAATCCCATAAAAAATCCCAAAAAGAGAACTTCTATGGTTCTGCTTTTATTCAATATGTGATCTTCCCGTTTTCTGGGTGGAGAAGTCATAATATCTTTGGAGCCCGGATCATAAGCCAACGCAGTAAGAGGCAATATTTCTGCAATTAAATCGATGGAAAGTATCTGAATCGCTAAAATCGGAATAGGCCATTGAAATAATGCCACTCCAAGAAGTCCAAGCAAAACGACGCTTAATTCCGCACCATTTGTAGTCATTGAAGCTAATATGGTCTTTTTGAGATTATTATATATGACCCTTCCTTCTCTAATGGCAAAAACCAATGTTGAATAACTGTCATCCAGTATAATCAGCTCCGCGGCTTCTTTTGACACATCTGTTCCGATGCCGCCCATGGCCACACCGATATGCGCGCTTTTGAGTGCGGGCGCATCATTAACTCCATCCCCGGTAACGGCTACGATCATGTCCTGTTCCTTCAGATTTTTTACGATACGCAGTTTGTTCTCGGGAGATACTCTTGAAAAAATTAATGACTCACTTTTATCCATTATCTTTTTTAGTTTAGCATCTGCCATTTCATCAAGCTCTTTTCCAGTAATGACTTTGACTGATTTGTCTTCTGTCGACAGGGATATCTGCTCTCCTATGGCTTGTGCGGTAATGGCATGATCGCCGGTCATAATAAAAGTACGAATCTGTGCATCATGTGCTTTTTCAATAGCTTCCCGAACACCCTCTTTTGGCGGATCGCTCATAACCATAAGCCCTAAAAAGATAACATCCCTTTCAATGTCCTCCATGACATAATCAGTCTCATCATCTCTTAATTCTCTGTAAGCAAAAGCCAGAACTCTCATAGCTTTTTTTGAATACCGAATGTTCAACTCTTCCAACTGATTTTTATCTTCTTCGGTTATTTCTACAGGGCGGCCGCCTTTATATATATGTTTGCTAATAGATAATATACTATCAATTGCCCCCTTCATGGTCAGAAATTTTCTATCGTCAAATTGCCGGATTGAGCTCATTCTTTTACGGACTGAATCAAAACTGAATTCATGGAGTTCAGGATTTTCTTTGTCCTCATTTGGAGAATGCGTGCCCAGTTTTCTGGACGCTGTTATCAAAGCTGCCTCCGTAGGATCTCCGATAGCATACCAGCCGGAATGATTCTCATCCGGCTCATGGATTTTTGCATTGGATGCCATAGTCGCGGCATCTAACATGATCTCGATTTTACTAATCTGTGTTTTTGTCAATTCTTTTTTGTTTTTATCCAATATGCTTCCTTCTGGTTCATATCCGATACCGGTCAACTCATATTCTTCTCCGTCAAACCAGAGATATTTTACAGTCATTTCATTCTTTGTTAATGTTCCTGTTTTATCGGTTGCAATGACATTTGTGGACCCAAGAGTTTCAACGGAAGACAATTTTTTGATAACGGCATTTTTCTTTGCAAGTCTGCCTACACCATTTGATAAAGCAACGGTCACCTGCATGGGCAGTGCCTGAGGAACAACTGCAACCGAAATTCCCAGTGCATACAACAACGCAAAGTTAACACCTAAACCTTGTTTTATACTTACCAAAAACAACGCCGCACCTATCAGGACTGCAAAAATGGCTATTCGATTTGCAAACACCTGCATTTCCTGTTGAAGAGGTGATTTTGATGTTTTCTCTTCTTCTGCCATGCCTGCAATTCGACCTAATTCAGTACTCATACCGGTAGCCACTACAATACCTTTCGCATTGCCTGCAGCAACCGTAGTTCCTAAATAAGCCATATTAGTTCGATCTGCCAAGGTTACTTCTTCTTGGATAGCTTTTGATTGTTTTTCCTGAGGCATAGACTCTCCTGTTAAAGAAAAATCATTGGTCCTAAAATTAAAGGCTTCTATTATTCGTATATCTGCCGGTACTTTGTCTCCTTCTTCCAAATAGATCATATCTCCCGGTACCAAATCAATTTGGCTGACTTCTTGCAATTCCTTATTTCTAAATGCCTTAGAAGGTGATTGTACCAGCTTTTTCAGAGAATCCATAATATTTTCGGCTTTATTCTCCTGCAAAAATCCAATCACAGCATTTATGACAACAATAATTATCATAATAATGGCATCATTGGTATTTCCGATCAACAAAGACATTCCAGCTGCAACAATCAGAAGAATTACCAATACATCTTTTAACTGTGCTAATAGCATTTGCCACTTAGGCACGTTGGTTTTAGTAGTTAGTTCATTTTTCCCATACTGATCAATCCTTTTTTCAACCTCATCTTGGCTTAATCCCCTTTCATCTACCTTCAATGTCTGCATGACTTTATTAATACTCATCCGATAGTATTGAGCTGACATTTTTTTGTTTCATCTCCTTCATCCCAATTTCTATAAATTAAATATTTCATTTTATCGAAATTTAATACCACCTATTAATAGGTGGTATTATTCCACTTAACACTTTCTATATGCGTTTCTTATTTTTAAAATCTTTTTCAAATTCTTCAACGCACTCCTTCAACAATGTCACCATATAAGTCAGAGCAGCTTCTCCTCCGCAGGCTGTTGCGAGAAAGCCGGCCTCCATTATTTCGTCTTTAGTTGCATTTGCTTCAAATGCTTTGTAAGCATGACATACAATGCCATATTCAGTTCTCGCATATGTTGAGATTGCAACGCAAATCAATTCTTTTGTTTTAACGTCCAAATGATTTTTTTTATATATTTCATCCAACATATTCACGATACCGGCAGTTTCATTTTTATATGCCCTTGCCAAATCATCCTTGCCTTCTGAAAAAGATTTCAGCATATCTCTTACGACTGTATTCATGAACAACCTCCCTATGTCATATCTTAGTTTTGACATAAAGAAGCAGTTTTATGTAATCATATACGGCTTTGAAGAGCGTCCCATAATTTTGGATTATTAACTTTTAATTTTAAAGGTTTCAAATTTTTGTCTGTTATGGCATGTTTTGTATAGCCTGTTGTCAAAAGTTCTTCTGTTTCTTTACGGATTACTTCATAATACATGGTTACACTTGCCCCTTTCAATTCGCTGACAGATGTTTGAACAATAATTTCATCATCATATTGTGCACCTTTTTTATATTTTGCATTACATTCTACTACCGGAAGCATGATACCTTCTTTTTCCAATCTTGAGTATGGATAACCCAGTACCCTCAGATATTCTGTTCTTCCGGTCTCAAACCACACAAAGTAATTTGAATGATACACAACTCCCATTTTATCTGTTTCTGCATATCGAACTCTTAATTCTGTATTGCTTATATACACTTTATTTACCCCCCCGATTGTGTAGAGTTACATGTTTACAAATGATATTATATCAAAATCAACAACTACGAACCATAAAAAAGCATCAATAATTGATGCTTCAGGCTGTTGAAAATCTCCGAATTTCTGCGTTTCTGCTTTCAAGCGAACATGCTCACTTACCTGAAGTAAGCTCGGCTGCTCGCTCTCAGCGCGCCTTGAACTTCGAATTTTTCAAAACCTGGAGATTGTAGGCTTTT
>CAZKKX010000147.1:0-6425 GCA_964553505.1 uncultured Eubacteriales bacterium
GCTCAAAAATACTCAAAAAATAAATGGTTTAAGTATAATAAATAAAGATATACAAAAAAATATAAACGGCAATAATATATATGCTTTTTATAAAGATTTTTTAAAAAATTCAAATATAATCATAAATAATAAAACAATAAAAGTAGAAAATGAGTTTTTAAACTTTGATATTTAGCCATTTAATTAATTATTATCGCGATTTTATGATTATATTTTCTTTGAACACCTGCTTTTTTTATGATACATTATTATCAGGCAGATTATATGAAAGAGAGGTTTTGGAATCGTATGAATAAAAAAATTGTTATCTTGGGTGGAGGCTATGCAGGTGTTAAAGCCGGAAAAATTCTGCATAAAATATTCAGAAAAGACCCAAACATTCAAATAACACTTATTGATAAGCATCCTTTCCATACTCTTATGACAGAGCTTCATGAAGTTGCGGGTCATCGAACAGAGCCCAATGCCATAAGAGTTGATCTGAGAAAAGTATTTGCCGAAAGAAAAGTAAAGGTTGTTACGGAACAAATTGTTTCTATAGATTTTGAAAAACAAGAGCTGAAATCTGAAAAAAGCACTTACGCATATGACTATTTGATTTTGGGAACAGGAAACGAGCCAAATTTTTTCGGTATCGAAGGAGCGGAAATATATTCTCACACTCTCTGGTCTTACGATGATGCTGTAAATCTCCGGGAGCATATTCGTAAAATGTTTGAACTGGCGTCCTTAGAAGAAGATCCCGAAGAAAGAAAAAGACTCCTCACCTTTGCAGTATGCGGCGGTGGGTTTACAGGTGTAGAAATGGTGGGTGAGCTTGGAGAAGCCAAGTATCATTTATCAGAAGAATACGGAATTGATGTGAATGAAGTAAAAATATATAATATTGAAGCTCTGAGTCGAATTTTAAATATGCTTAAAGATGATCGGCAAGTGCAAAAAGTAGAAAAACGTTACAAAAAACTTGGTGTTGAATTATTAAAAGATTCTCCCATTGTAAAAATAGAAAACAATCAAATTATTTTGAAGAATGGCGATATCATACCTACCTATACTTTGATATGGACTGCAGGTATTAAAAATAAGGATTTTACTCAACAGATAGGTTTGGAAACCGGTAGAGGTGCAAGATTAATTGTTAATGAATATATGCAAACAACAAAGTATTCTAACGTCTTTGCCGTTGGAGACAATGCTTCCTATTCAGATGATAAAGACGGTTCGATGCCTCAAATCGTGGAGGCAGCAGAGCAATCAGGCCATACGGCCGCATTGAATGTAGCCGCTTTAATACAAGGGGCGGAGATGCACACGCATAATCAGAATTATCATGGCTTTATGGTTTCCGTAGGTTCCAGATATGCTGTTGCGGACACCGGTTTTAAGACTTCAGGTTGGTTCGCTATGTTCATTAAACATGCCGTTAACTTCCTGTATCTCTTTATGGTCTCCGGTCTTAGACAGCTGTGGAGTTATTTAATGCATGAATTTTTTCATGTGAAAAACAGACGCTCTTTCGTTGGCGGGCATTTTTCAAAAAGATCTCCCAATTTTTGGTTAGTCCCTTTAAGGTTATGGCTGGGTTATATGTGGTTAGTTGAAGGTGTTAAAAAAATAGGTGAGGGTTGGCTCTCAAAACCTAAGATGTTTCCCAATTATGTGACCGATGCGGCAAGAAGCGCCTCTCAAACCGCAGAAAAAGCAATTGAAGCTGTTACTACCGCATCTCCTGCAACAGAATCTCCTGCAACACCTGAAACTTATGAAGCTTTGCCTGGTATTTTTCAATGGGTTATAGACCGTATGCCCAGCGACTGGGGTCAACCTTTATTTCAGACACCCGGTTTTATGGAGTGGATAAACGAAAATGTAATTGCGCCTAATATGATTCCTATTCAAATCGCCGTAATCATAATAGAAATTATTATAGGTCTTGCACTTATAGGAGGTTTATTTACCTTCCTTGCTTCGGCGGTAAGCGTTGTCATGACCGTAGGAATTGCATTTACAGGAATGGCTGATGCGACCATTCTCTGGTTTTTCTTCGGAGGTATCGCTATGATTGGCGGGTCAGGAAGCACTTTCGGTTTGGATTATTATGTCCTGCCATATTTAAAAAAGTGGTGGAAAAATACCAGATTTGCAAGAAAATCATATTTATACTTTGACTAAATATCTAAGTTGAATTTTTTATCAATTAAGGATAGAATTGAAATAGAATATTCTTTCCCTTGAAAGGATATTCTATTGTTTATTTAATTGGGTGTGATTCTGTTGAAGAAAAGAGAAATAATTATAATATTGATTGTTGCAATATTTGCTGCTATTGCAATCCTTTTGATTAATAAAGAAAGTCCTGCTGTTTCCGGTCAATATGTTGTGATTACCGTTAACAAAGAACTATATAAAAAAATACCTTTTGACAATGACACATGTGAAACAATCGTTGTCCAAACAGATTTGGGCAGCAATACCATTGTCATAAACAATAATTCGGTTAATGTTATGGATGCAGATTGCCCGGATTTAGTTTGCGTAAATACAAAACCTGCAACTCAGACAGGCGATATGATTGTATGTTTGCCTCATCGTTTAATAGTTGAAATAACTGACAGGTGATTTGATGAAAAACACAAAAAAAATAACATATATTTCTTTGTTGATTGCACAAGCTATGATACTCAACTATGTGGAAAGGCTCATTCCCTTTAATGTGGGAATTCCCGGTGCTAAACTGGGTTTAGCCAATATCATTACACTTGTTTGTATAGAAACTTTAAATCTGAAAAATACATTAATAGTAATATTATTAAGGACGACATTGAGTGCTGCTATGTTTGGGAACGTATCCGCCTATATTTATTCTGTTTGTGGTGCTTTATTAAGCTTTGCTGTTATGGCCTTCTGTATAAAATCGAAGAAAATTAGTTTAATTACCATCAGCATCATAGGTGCGATATTTCACAATTTGGGTCAACTATCTGCAGCAGCTGTAATTATAGAAAATTATAGAATCGGAATATTTTTACCTTTTCTTGTGCTTATAGCTATACCTACAGGTCTATTTGTGGGAACCTGTAGTAAAGGTCTGCTGTCTTATTTGTATCGAACAGATCTGTATTTCAAAGAAAAATAAGGGGAAAATATTTATTATGGAAATATTTTTGAATAAAAACTCTCAATTGATGACAGAGCTTTCAAAGGTCAAAACTATTATGAAAAATACTATTGGACATCCTGATAGTTTTGTCCGAAATCCTATTTTTGAGATGATCGAAGCAGGTGGCAAAATGCTTAGACCTTCTTTACTGATTTTGTCATCAAAATTTGGGAACTATGATTCAAAAAGAGTTCTTCCTATAGCAGCTGCAATAGAACTACTTCATACTGCGACTCTCATACATGATGATATCATTGATAATTCCCAAATCCGCAGAGGGATGGAAAGCATTCAATCTAAAATCGGTAAAGATGCGGCAGTCTATGCAGGAGATTATATTATAGCAAGAAGTTTTATGCTAATTAACGAACAATACGATGAGAGTATGATTCACAATTTATCAAAAAAAATCTCTCAGATATGCATAGGAGAGCTAAAACAGTATCGTTTCCGATATAATTCTAATATTAGCATTTATGACTATATTAAAATTGTAAGCGCCAAAACAGCCGCACTCTTTTCTCTCAGCATGTATATAGGTGCTTATCTGGGAGATTTGGAAGAAAAAAACGCAAGAATTTTTGGATTAACAGGCTTAAGGGTAGGAATTGCATATCAAATTATTGATGATTGTTTGGATTACTGTGGAACAGATGCAACAATACTTAAAAGTTCTCATAACGATTTGAAGCAGGGCTTCTATACACTTCCTCTTATTTGCGCATTGCAAAATGATAAAAAAGGCTCATTAAAATCACTGATTGAAACTACTAATTTTAATAGTAACGATACCTATAAAGTATATAATCTTGTAATTGAAAAAAATGGCGTTGAAGATGCAAAAAAAATTGCACAAAAATATACAGAGAAAGCATTTGATGCATTGAAGCGTTTGCCTGAATGCGAAAGCCGTTCAATTTTAAGTGATATTATAAGCTCTTTACTTGAAAGACAGTATTGAGTAAAGGTCGTGATATTTATGGCTTATAAAGATTTGCATGAATTTATAAATAAGCTGGACAAGGTGAAACAACTACATCGTATATCGGTTGAAGTGGATCCATATTTGGAAATCACCGAAATAACAGATAGAATTTGTAAAGAATACGGTCCTGCCATTCTTTTTGAAAATGTTAAGGGATCGCAATACCCTTTATTGATAAATGCAATGGGCTCTTATGAAAGAATGGCTCTTTCTCTGGACACCTCCGATATTAACGATATCGCTGAAGATATTCAGGATTTTATGGATTTAAGTCAGTATAAAACACTTCAGGGCAAAATAAAATCTATCCCTAAATTAGCACCTTTACCTTGGATATTTCCGAAAAAGGTTGATAAAGGAGAATGCCAACAAATCATCGAAGAAGCAAATCTCGATAAACTTCCTATTCTTACCTGTTGGCCTCTGGATGGCGGTCCTTTCATTACTCTTCCATTGGTCATTACAAAGGATCCCGAAACAGGTCAACAAAATATGGGAATGTATCGGCTTCAAAAATATGACAGAAAAACAACAGGAATGCATTGGCATCTTCATAAAGATGGTAAAGAAATCCTTGAAAAATACAAAAAGTCAGGTCATGAACGAATGCCCGTATCGGTTGCCATCGGCTGTGACCCCGCAACAGTATATGCTGCAACGGCACCGCTTCCAAAAATAATCGATGAAATGATCTTTGCAGGATTTCTCAGGAAGAAAGCCATTTCAATAGTAAAATGCATCACCAATGATATTTATGTACCTTCAAATGCCGAATTCATTCTTGAGGGTTATGTTAATCTCGCTGAATTAAAAGAAGAGGGTCCTTTCGGGGATCATACCGGCTATTATTCACTAAAAGACATGTATCCGGTTTTTCATTTGGAAACAATGACCCATAAAAAAAACGCTGTCTACCATACCACCATCGTCGGAAAACCTCCTATGGAGGATTGCTATATCGGCAAGGCAACAGAAAGAATATTTCTGCCACTTATTAAAACCCAAATACCGGAAATCGTGGATATGAATTTTCCGTTAGAAGGTGTTTTCCATAATTGTGTTATTGTATCTATAAAGAAATCTTTTCCCAAGCATGCATTTAAAGTAATGAATGCTCTCTGGGGTCTTGGGCAAATGATGTATACAAAAATGATCATTATAGTAGATGAAGATATAAACCCACATAATCTTTCTACAGTAATGTGGAAGGTTTTTAATAACATTGACGCTGGCAGAGATTTACTTGTATCCGAGGGTCCGTTAGATGCTCTTGATCATGCCTCCAATACGCCCTATTATGGTCATCGATTAGGAATAGATGCAACAAAAAAATGGTTTTCCGAAGGGCACACCCGGGAATGGCCACCGGATATAAAAATGAATAATTATATTAAAGAAATGGTCACCGGAAGGTGGAAAGAATATGGTTTTTAATAAATTAAAAAAGTATGGAGAAATGGTTATGTTTTCGCATACTTTATTTTCTCTTCCTTTTGCAGTCATGTCCGTTTTGTGGGCAGGAAACGGGCTGCCCACCGCAACAAAATTTTTTTGGATATTAATTGCCCTTTTCGCAGCACGAAATGGTGCCAATGCCGTAAATCGAATTATCGACAGTGAAATCGATCTTAAAAATCCTCGCACATACAACCGCCATATTCCATGCGGAATAATCAAAAAGAGAAATGCCATTGCATTTACCATTATCCTTTTTTTGATTTTTGAACTTGCTGCATATAAAATTAACCCCCTTTGCTTCTTTTTATCCCCTGCAGCTATATTTATTTTTCTTTTTTATTCCTATACCAAAAGGTTTACTTGGTTTTCCCATCTCATATTGGGCATTGCCTGCGGAGGAGCTCCTGTAGGCGGCTGGATCGCCGTAACCGGCAAGCTCTCCTTAATTCCTTTCATCATCGGAGGAGGTGTAGCATTCTGGGTTGCCGGATTTGATATTATTTATTCTACTCAGGACATTGAATTTGATCGCAAGGAAGGTCTATTTTCAATACCTGCAAGATTCGGGCTAAGAAAAGCTTTGATAATAGCAGCATTTTTTCATTTGATTTCAATTATGATCCTATTCTTGTTACGATTTATTATCTCAACAGGGTTTCTTTATGACATGGGAATTTTGCTCTGCGCTGCTCTGCTTTTAATTGAGCATAAAATAGTTAAGCCTTCTAATCAGGGTATTATGAATTGGGCAAGCTATCATATTAATCAGATAATAAGTATCGTCTATTTAACTTTTTCTTTAGCAGATTTTATCGTAAAATA
>CAZKKX010000148.1:0-6344 GCA_964553505.1 uncultured Eubacteriales bacterium
AGAACAAAAATATTTCATTGAAGTATTTATCAAAAATAGGGGCAATATCAAAGAAATTGAGAAAGAATTAGGAATTTCTTATCCGACTGTTAGAAATAAGCTGGATGAAGTTATTGAATCCATGGGTTATAAGGTTGAAGATAAAATCAGAGTTAATAGAAAAGAAATTCTTGACAAATTGCATAAGGGTGAAATTGACAAAGATGAAGCATTAAAATTATTAAGTGAATGAAGTGAGTCTTAGAGCTGTTTAATGAGATAAATGGAGGTGTTATGAAATGTCTATGAAAGAAGAAAAGATGCAAATTCTAAAAATGATTGAGGAAGGAAAAATAACTTCAGATGAGGGTATGGAACTAATGGATGCATTAGGTGGGCAGGATGGAAACGATTTAACAGAAAAAGGATACGCTAAGTGGTTAAAAGTAAGGGTAATGGATGAGAAAGACAATGTGAAGGTCAAAGTGAATATTCCCCTGAGACTGGTGGACATCGGACTCAAGCTTGGAACGGCTTTTTCTCCGGAATTAAAGGAAGCAGGCCTTAGGCAGGAAGATATTCAGGATATTTTGGAAGCGATAAGAAATGGAGAAGAAGGCAAGATTGTCGATGTAGAAGATGAAGAATCCAATACAAAGGTTGAAGTATTTGTGGAATAGGATGTTTGTAAAAACGTTAGTCTAATGAAAATATGTATATATTATTGTGAAATAGAAAATCAGCTAATCGAGAGTATCCGGATTAGCTGATTCTGTATTTATTTTAAATAATTAATCTTGCAATTTTTGATCCCCTGTTACTTCACTGCTTTGGTCAATATTAAAAGCATCCTGGGCTTCTGAGGAAGTAAAGTATACATTGCCATCCACTTTCGTATCAACCAGTTGGAAATCGGGGACTGTAACATAAAGATCACCAACAAAAGTTCCGTTTTGTATGCTGGCATTTGGACTGCTGATGGTGAGTTTAGGGGCAGTTAGGGTGAATCGTGCGGTTACATTACGATCGTCATCCTGAGTATACAGTGCTATTTTTCTCTGAATGATATCTTGCCCGTCCTCGTCTTTCTTTCCGTTAGTATACTCACCTTCAAGAGCCAAATTCTTATCAAAAGTTAAATCGTTCAGAGCGCATATAATCCACGTGCCACTTGTTCCAATGGCTTTTTCAAAGTCAGTCTCATTATCTACGATAGATGCTGTGGTGACCACATCCGGCGTTGTTTCAGGGGGAGTTGTTTCATTATTCTGGGCATCATCCGGTGGGACATTAGGCTCCTCAGCACATCCGGGAATACATGCTATAATCAGAATCATTATTAATATTATTAGTTTAAATTTCATTTTAAAGCCTCCTTGTAAGTAGATTAAGTTTATCTTAATATCATTATTTCCAAAAAGATAAAAAATAACACACTCTGCAATAATATGATCAGCAACAAGGAAAGAATTAATAAAAGAATAAATCAAAAAAACAATTATAATAATGAAACCAAGTAGATATGTAGAATAAATATATAACAATACGTCATGTGAGAATTTATTTTCTTATTTTTCCTCTTGCCAGAGAAAAGAAGATGCCGGCAGTGCATAGAACAGATAAAATAGAAAATATCAATTTTGAACTTATCAAGAATTCGGGATAGTATTGAGGTGTTATTTCTACATTACCAATGATAACGGCAAAGACTACCATGGTAATTCCCAGACTCATATTCTGACCCATAACTCTCATTGTTGCAAGTAATCCTGAAGCAATTCCATAATACTTTTTATCGACAGAGCTCATAATGGCATTGGTATTAGGTGATGAAAATAAGGCGAGACCTATACCCAATATCGCTAAAGTAACGATGATATAAAGCAGGCTTGTGGCATTGTCCAAAAAAATGAATAAAATCAAAGCAACTACTGTCACAATCATTCCTAAAGATGAAAGCCCGGATGGTTCCACTCTATCCGATAATCTACCTGCATAAGGAGAAAGAAAGGCTTGAATTACCGGCTGTGAAATCATAATGATACCTGCTGTTTGAGGGGTAAATCCTTTAATATATTGAAGGTATAACCCAAGCAAAAAGCTTACGGAAAAAGTAGCGCTGTAATTAATCAATGCTGCAAGGGATGAAAAAATGAATACTCGGTTATTCCTAAAAACATTTAATTGTAAAATTGGGCTTGTGGTATTATATTCAAATATTCCAAAGATAACCAATCCTGCTGTGCCAAGACCCACAAAAAGAAAACCCAGTACTTCGGGAAGCCGTGACAGACCATAAATCAACAAAAATATAGAGATGCCATAAATAAATGAGCCGGCAAAATCAAACTTTTCTCTTCTTTCTTCAATCCAATATTCTTTCATTTTCCAAATGGTCAATACGATTATTAGAATTCCAATGGGAACATTTAAATAGAAAATACTTCTCCAACCTAAATATTGTGTAAAAATGCCGCCTAAAAAAGGTCCCATTGATAGCCCGATATATACTGCAGCTACATAAATACCCATGATTTTACCTCTTTCTTCTTTTGGAAAAAGAGAAATCAGTATTGCAACGGCTGTACTATAAATCATAGCACTTCCGATTCCCTGCAATACTCGGAAAATAATTAGCATCAGAGAAGAAAAGGAAAAAGCACAGAAAAGTGAAGAAAGAGTATATAGGATAATTCCATATAAAAAAATTTTCTTTCTTCCTAAAATATCTGAAAGCCGTCCCAGAGGTAATAAAACGATCACTGTTGAAAGCAGATATGATGTTGCTGCCCAACTCAGAATAACTGCACTCATATTCAATTCTTCGCCGATTGTGGGAAGGGCTATGTTTATAGATGAACTCATATAGGGCATTAAAAAGGAGGCTGAAATGGTAACAAATAGTACGGCTTTTCTATTATCACACATGTGATTCCTCCTTCTCTTTCCCTACATGTAATTCGTTGAGGGCTTTGTTAATAGCATTATACTATTTCTTATTATAATGCAAACCTGTGTAAAAATCTTGCTGGCTCAAAAAGATATAAAAATGTATTAATTTTTATACATTTATGATTATTAGAACATCCTGAAATAATTTATTTTGAATTATTTATTCTTTCTTAAGTATGGATTAATATACGATTCGGAATGTTAATTATTGAGAAGATCAAAGATTTTATGTTGTGGTATAGTTCATCAGCTAAATTCATGTAAATAATTCATATAACTTATTTGCAAAAATATATTTATAAGGGACCCAAAACAGTAATAGGTTTTCGTATTCTGTACTAAAAGCGAATTGAGGAGGAACATGTGATGAGAAGGATATTATGCATTTTTTTGATTTTAACAATTATGGTAGCTTCTGCAACTACGGTAGTTTTTGCAGACCCATGGAAAAATGAAAGCGGGCATTTCCCTCCGGGATTATCAAAAACAGGAGGAATACCGCCTGGTATTGCGAAAAAGTTTATGGATATTGACGGATACAAATGGGCACAGAAAGCCATAGAAAAGATGGCTGAAAAAGGAGTTATAATGGGCATCGGACAAGGAAGATTTGCCCCTCAAAACTCGGTGACAAAATTAGAAGCAATTGTTATGGCACTTAGAGTGATGGGAGAGGATGATTTAGCAAAAAACTATTTAGAAGATGTTCTAACGGGGAAAAAGAAATTGAAGTTTAAAGACAATTTGCAGGAATGGGCATACGGTTATGTTGCATT
Source organism: uncultured Eubacteriales bacterium (assembly GCA_964553505.1). Taxonomy (GTDB): domain Bacteria; phylum Bacillota; class Clostridia; order Peptostreptococcales; family JAAYPU01; genus JAENZQ01. Next base: position 3,708 of record CAZKKX010000148.1, read on the forward strand.
GGCGGAAGAGAATGGAATCTTGGATGATGCGGATATATTATATTTTAAACTTAATGATCCGGCAACAAGGCATGAAGTTGCAAAATATCTTGTCAGAGCTATGGGGAAAGAAAAAGATGCACTAAAACATATGGATGCGGATCTTGATTTTATTGATGCATCATTTATTCCTCAGGGTTCTGTAGGCTATATTTATGTAGCAGGTAGAGAAAAACTTATGACCGGTTATGAAGATGAGTCGTTCCGCCCATTTAATAACGTGACCAGAGCAGAAATGGCTGTGATGGTAGAAAGATTAGATGGAATAGTGAATGACAATGATGACAATGATGACAATGATGATGCCTATGATATCTACAGGGGTGAAGTAACAGATATAGCTCGTAAGTATATATGGATAGAATTGAATGATAATAAAATATTTGAAATAACCAAAGATACAGAAGTGTTTTTTGAGGATAATGAGAAAGGCTCTGCTTCGGATCTGGTAGAAGGGGATGAAATCAGAGTTAAGGCAAACAAGAAAAATGAGGCAGTTACTATAAAAGTATATCGAGGCTTATATGAAATATATAAAGGAGAAGTAGTTAAGATAAGCAACGATTACGAATGGCTATATATTGAGACAGGTCGTGATGAAGAGAGATTTGATATATCTGATGATGTGGATGTAATTTTTGAGGATGGCAAAGAAGGCAGAATAGAAGATTTAAAAGTCGGAGATGAAGTGAAAATCAGAGTAAATACATATGAAGAAATACTATTGATAGAAGTAGACAGAGAACTAAAAATACAAGAATATTCAGGATCTGTTTCCTCAATTGTGGAAAAAAATGATAATTATGAATTTTCAGTGTATACATTAAAAGGGAAAACTATCGAATTTGAAATTGAAGAAAATTTTGGAGTAGAGTTTAATGATGAAGAAGGCGTTCCTGAAGATTTAAGAATAGGAGATGAAGTTGAGATTATAATTGAAGAAGGCGAAGTTATAGAGATCATTGTTGGCAGAGATTTGGATGAAGAAATCGTTAGTGGGATTATATTTGATTTATATCCTCAGGAATTGAAAATTGCTTTAAAAAATAATTCCAATAATCAAATTAAAATATATTCATTAGATGAAGACGTGAAAATATATCTCAATGATGATAAAGTAAAACTATCGGATCTTGAAAAAAAGGATTATGTAGGATTGAAAATTAATGATGAAAAGGCAGTAAGAATTAAAGCATACAGGGATTAGATTGCTGTAAAAACTTTGTATCTCAGGTAGAAAGCAGCTCTTTCTTGGCAAGAATGATATAAATAATTCTTATCAGGAAGGAGCTTTTTGGAAAAAACATCCATATGACAAAGCTATTTTTAATCGTAAAGTTCAGGAATGATTTTTATATCGTGAAGAGGATAATACTCTTTTGATTCTTCATCTTTATAAACTTCAGAACGATTACTGTCCAATAATTTAACAATATTGTAGACATTTATCCATATTTCATTATGTTTTGACCGCTGTGCTTCACTAAAAATCAATTCTATTCCGAAGTGAAGGTGTGAAGTTCGGATATTATTTGTGTTCTCTGTAGTACTGTAACCGGATCTTCCGACATAACCGATGACATCGCCTGCTTTAACTTTTTTTCCAATGTGCATGCTTTTATGATAAGGGTAGTTTTTTCTTAAATGGGCGTAATAATAGTATCTTCTCCCGTCAAAGCTGCGAATGCCAATTCGCCAGCCTCCATATTGGTTCCACCCCAAGGCTTCAACGATCCCTGATTCTACCGCTATTACAGGAGTCCCGATGTTTGCAATCAAATCATTACCCAGATGCCTTCTTGTAAAACCATAGGTTCGGCTGTTTCCAAAGTCATCATAATGATTATAATAAAAACCTTTTGCAATAGGCGAAAATGCTCTTAGACCGTATTTTGTTTCAATGGTTTTATTACCTTCATTGTCATTGCCTTCAATTTGATATTCACCGACAAATTCACTGAGGACAGCCATATAAGCTTCTTTATAATAACCATAATACTTTAAATTTTCGGTGAGATCATCCATTGTCTTTCCGTTTTTTAGTTCATTTATAATTTTTTCCGTATTGCTGGAACGATATCCTGAAAAGTTGCCTCCGTTTTTGGCAGCAATATAGGCTAATATTTCTATCCAAATAATTCTGGGGGAACTGCCATAAGATTCTATGTCATATTTTAAAGCATCTTTCATAGCCGAGTAAGGTACATTGAAATCAACCCATTTAATATAAGGGTCATCTTCATCATTGAAAGTATAATAATAAGGAGCCAACAAATTAGAACTGCTGTTTAATAGGAATACCACAAGTAAAATAAAAATCAGCAGCCATTTTTTCTTTATATTATGATTTACCACACAATCACCTTTAATTTATTATTTGTTAAGATACTTCTACTTAATAAGATATGCATAGAATCACAATATAAAAACCAATAAATTTTAAATATGGGCAGTATAAGTATAAGTGTGAGGTTATTAATTATTTGATGACTCTTTCCATGCAAACCTCATCACAGTTTGGAAATTTGGGGCAGTTAATACACTCTTTCCAAACTTTATGAGGCATATTTTCTTTGTCAACGGTATTGAAACCGCATT
>CAZKKX010000149.1:0-6335 GCA_964553505.1 uncultured Eubacteriales bacterium
TATTTTGGTGCTTATGTTTAAACTTTTTGAGGACATTTTCTAAAACAGTTGACATACCTTAAAATATGGGTGAAAATATCTTAAAATATGGGTGAAAATACCGTGATGGCATTAAAATCAATTGAAATGTTAAATAATATTATATTGCGGATAAGCCATAATAGATAGTAAGTATTAAATATTACAGTCCTTTATTTTTGACTAAGGAGGGGGTTCTGATAACCTGGATGACTAAAAGGCCAAAACAATTGAGAATAGCCTATGAAATATGTCTTTCAATTCTGGTTCTTATTGCAGTAACATTTGCTTTCTTAGATTTAACAGGCAAAATTTCTATCATTTCCTCTCAGGAATTATTGCTCATAGAGAATTGTATATTAATTATCTTTGCTATAGATTATTTCATAAGGTTGTTATTATCGGACAACAAAAGAACATATATAAAAACACATATATTTGACTTGATTGCAATTATTCCATTCAATTCATTGTTCCGAGCCTTCAGATTTGTGAGCATCATAAGATTTTTTATGGTGACGGAAGTATTACAAATGGTTAGACTGATACGATTGGTTGCATTTGTAACTAAGCTTAAAAACAAAATGAGTGCTTTTCTAATAACAAACGGATTTATTTACGTTATTCTGGCTACAATAGTAACTGTTTTAATGAGTGCATCCGGAATTTATTATGCAGAAAGTCATTTAATAAAGAGTTTTGAGGATGCGATATGGTGGAGTATTGTTACAGTTACAACTGTCGGATACGGTGATATCGTACCTGTGACTTTACTTGGTCGTATTATTGCAGTTTTTCTTATGGCTACAGGGACAACATTTTTAGGGATATATATAGGAACAATAACCTCTTATTTTATTAAGAGTAAAAGAAAACAGAATAAAAATGATCCAAAAGAAAAAACAATTGATCTATCCCATTTGGACAAAGAAGAGATTGCAGAAGTCATAAGATTTATTAATTTTATTATCCATAAGAGAAAACGGTGAAATCAGATATATAAATATAATTCAAAATAAATATAATATCAGTGCATGAGTTTTACAAATAAACTACAGTTATGTTAAACTGTTTGTGAAATGTGTTATTGAAGGAGTAGTGATCATATGCAGCAGAAGAAGGAATTTACGTTAAGAAAATGTCTGGAAATGCTTACTATGGATGAAATGCATGAGATTCGCAAATCTTTAAAAATAAAAAATGCAAGTAAATTACGAAGAGAACAGATGATAGAAAAGTTGGAAAAAGGCATTCCCGAAAGCATAGCGAATGTTTTTCTTTTATTTGATCAGCATCGATATGATATTGTTAAGGCTTTTATAAAAAATAAAGGAGCCATACCTTTGGAAGTTATTGGCGATGACTTAGATTTTGACGATCTTTACTTTATAAATAAGGGCATTATTTATAAAGGGTATAATAATAATAGATTTGCTTATGTCATGCCTAAAGAAATTACAGATATATTTAAGAGAATGGACAATAGAGAATACAGAAATATCATTAAGCGCAATACGGATTGGGTAATGTATTTACATGGTATGATTTATTATTACGGTGTAATAGATTCTTTACAGGCGTATTATTATATGAAAAAAGATTTTGAAAATATTGATTTAGACCCGGGTTCTTATTCCTTCGTAACAATAGATGGAACATTCTATTATCAAATCATTGAGTGTTATGTTAAAGGACATAAGATGTATTATTATAATGGATTATATGAAGATGCAACTATAATACTTGATGAACATAATAAGCGAAAAGCAATTGACTTTTTCCCATATTCAAAGGAACAATTAATACGTGCAGGACATCCTTATTATTATGAACAAACTCCTGAGACAAAGAGGTTAAAAGATTTTTTGAGAAATCATTACAATCTGGACGAAGAGATGGTAGATGCCTTGGTTGGAGATTGTACGGAAGTTATCCGCTTGTCTTGCGGCGGAAATAATCTTTCTAATATTCTTGATTTTTTTAACCAAACCATTGGGATAGATTCTCTTGAAACAGCTCAGAAATTGGGGGATATAATAGTTGAAATAAATAATAATTACCCAATGTGTGCATTAAAAGGACATCCCCCCAGATTATTGAGACAAGAAACATCCTCAGATGAGAGTAAACATCAGAAAAAACAGAAGGAAAAAACCAATAACATCTATAGCTTTCAAACAGGCAAGAAGATTGGTAGAAATGATCCATGCCCATGTGGAAGCGGGCTAAAGTTTAAACAATGTTGCGGAAAAAATTAACACAACGGAGAATTATTTATTGAACTGCTGACATATTAAAATACAGGAACTATGTTTTGAGAAAAAGATTAAGGGTATAAATATCCAAAAGAAAAGGAGGAGATATTTTGAAAAAAATACTGGTTCCTATTGATGGTTCTGAATATTCAGAAAGAGCAATAACCAAAGCCAAAGAAATGTCTGAAGCATTTGATAGTGAAGTTACTCTGTTGAACGTTACAAGCATTGGGTCTATTGACTTCACCCGCTATGCAAGAGTTGATGAAATCTTGAATTGGCAGAAGATGAATGAAGAGGCTGATGAAAAATCAGAAAACTTACTTATGAAGGCAAAAAATAATTTTGGTGAAATTTCAAACAAGGTAGAGACTGTAAGTTTGAATTCACGCACAGATAACATTGCAAAAGTAATAGCGGATTATACTGAGGAGCATAAACCTGACATTATTATCATGGGATCTAATGGTATCGGATCACTGGCTAAAAGATTATATCTTGGAAGTGTTACGAATAAGGTCCTGCATCTTGTATCCATACCGGTTCTCGTGGTACAATAATCAGTCTTGCTGAAAAGCTTGTTTTGAGTTATTCAGTAAGGTCTAATTAAGCCTAATTATAAACTAAACATGTGAATTATATAAGTAAATGCAGGTATAGAACACCTGAATTTATATATTTTAAAGAAAAACGGCTTGTATTATTTTATACATTAAAATCCACAAAGGAATATGATATAATAATGTTCCGGATTTTATGCTGTTTTTTATTTTCAAAGAGACCCATTATGCTGAAAAGGCAGTAAAGGACGATAATAAGAGAAATCAGGATGCTTTCAAATAGGATAATAGGAGGATACAAGGTGGAAAAAGTAAATTTGAAAGAAAAAATGAACCTAATAAAAAAACATTGGAGCCCTAAAATAGCAGGCGAATTAAATGATTCGCATATCAAGCTGGCAAAAATTAAAGGCGAGTTTATATGGCATCATCATGACCATGAAGATGAATTATTTTTTGTTGTAAAAGGAAAGTTGGTAATTCGATTAAAAAATCAGGACATTCATTTAGAAGAGGGAGAATTTTTAATTATTCCCAAAGGTGTGGAGCATTTACCCGTTGCTGAAGAAGAGGTTGAGATCATGATGATTGAACCAAAAACAACCGTAAATACAGGGAACGTAAATAATGATAAAACAGTGGAAGAACTGGATTGGATATAGATTTTTAATCTAAACATGGAGAATGAGGAGAGCTTTATGAAAATTGTTGTATTAGACGGATATACATTAAACCCTGGTGATTTATCGTGGAAATGGTTATCAGACTTTGGAGAGTATAAGGTGTACCAACGAACACCCGAAGAGCTGATTAAGGAGAGAATAGAAGATTCTGAAATTCTCCTTATTAATAAAACACCTATAACAAGAAAAATCATTGAAAACAAACCTAATCTTAAATATATCGGTGTTCTTGCCACCGGATACAATGTGGTGGATGTGGTAGCTGCAAAGGAAAACGGTGTTGTGGTAACCAATATATCTACTTATGGTACCGTGGCAGTGGCTCAATTTACGCTGGCACTGCTGCTGGAAATATGCAGTCAAGTATCAATTCATTCGGATTCTGTCCACAAAGGGGAATGGGAAGGATGCAAAGATTTTTGCTACTGGAAACATCCGTTAATGGAACTTCAAGGTAAGACCGCAGGCATCATTGGATATGGGAAAATCGGACAGGCCTTTGCCAAAGCGGTGGCGGCTTTAGGAATGAATGTCGTGGTTTATAATCCGAGGATTAAAAAAAATCAGGAAAGTGAAAAAATACGATATATTTCTTTCCAAGAGCTTTTAGATACTTCAGATGTGATTAGTCTACATTGCCCATTACTAAAGGATACAGAAGGAATTATTAATAAAAAAACCATTTCTTCTATGAAAGATGGTGTGATTATATTAAATACCGCCAGAGGTCCTTTGGTAGAGGAGCAGGATTTAGCAGATGCTTTAAATTCCGGAAAAGTATATGCTGCAGGTTTGGATGTGGTTTCTACAGAACCTATAAAACCAGATAATCCGCTACTTAAAGCAAAAAACTGTTGGATTACACCCCATATTGCATGGGTTTCTATAGAATGCAGAGAACGGCTGATGAATATTGCCATGGACAATCTAAAAGCTTTTATCGAAGGACAGCCTATTAATGTGGTTTGAGAGGATTAATTAAAAGTATTGATGACACAGTTGTTGATTCTTTCTTGAGGTGATATCATGCTATCTGATTTTTCGATTTCAAAAACAGGTTTAATTTTTGATAATCGTCCATTTAATAACTATGTCGGTCCATCTTTGGTATATGACAAAGGTAAATGGATACCCTTTGAAGGTTCCGTAGCTATTTTGACGGAATCCATACCCATCTCTGAAGAAGAAGCACTTAGGGTAATTAATTCTTTAGAAATATTTCGAGAGCATGTTGAATAGCAGATATAGAAAAGAGCGATAAGGATTTTAATCTTGAAGTTTGGCAAAATAATTCATATAATATAATCAGAGATTTCAATAGTATTCAGAACCAGTCTGGCATAAGTGTTGGACTGGTTTTTATTATAACCCAGCACAAAAATGCAAATATAATATACTTTTTTGGAGGCAATATGGATTTGATTTTAAATGAATCAAGGCAAATTTATATTTCTAAGATAAATTTGGTACAAGATTATATTGAAAGTCATTTAGAGGATAAAAGTGGATGGCTGAAACATCAGGGATCCTTTGAAATACTTTGATATTTGTGTTATATTAGAAAAATATCGAGAGGTGTATTAAAATGACAGCAAGTAGTATATCTGAGAAGAAAATAAAAGTTAATGAGATTGCATTGTTCAGCATAGGTTTGTTTATCAAGCTATCTGTTTTGCATAATTTTATGGGCATAGAAAATGGGTTTGTATTTATTACATTTAAAAATTTTCTCGTAATATTGTCTGTTTACTGCTTGGCAAATTTTGCAAATGAAAAACATAGAATTAATATATTTCTAGTAATAAATATTTTTTTATCTGCCTTGTTTTTTGTTGATATTATGTATTACAGTCATTTTTTCACTTTGATGCCTGTTCATTCTATTTACCAGATTAAACAAGTAGGACCGGTTTCTGAAAGCATATTTGCAGTATTAAGACCCATTTATTTATTGTGTTTTGCCGATTCGCTGCTTTTATGGATATATTATAAAAGGATCAAGGGGTTAAATATTGATAATAAAACAGTTTATAGACCAATAATAAAAAGACGAGTGTATATATTTGCGCTTTTTATTATGATAATTGCATTGACCGGTATGACATATCAAGTAGGCAAAACTTCAGAAGGAAACTTTACTCCATATAATCTGGGAGCAATAAACTATCATTTATACGATATGATAAATTATTTAACGACAAATGAGATAGATGAAAAGGCAGAGGAATTTATTCAGGATATAGATAATGGCAGCAATAGTTTTAGAGGATTTGCTATGGCAAGAAATAAAAATGTTATTGTAATTCAAGCTGAATCATTACAAAGCTTTGTTATCGATAGAAAGATAGAAGAACAAGAGATAACCCCGGTATTAAATGACCTGATAAATAGTGACAGCTATTATTTCAACCGTTATTATGAACAAGTTGGCTGGGGCAATACATCTGATGCAGAATTTACTTCCCATAACGGCTTTTATCCTTGCGGAAAAACTTTCAGCTATCAAGGATATCAGGAGAATGAATTTAATACCTTGCCTTTGCTGTTGCAGGAAAGAGGCTATAGTACGATTGCTTTTCATGGCAACGAACCTGATTTTTGGAATAGAAGGAATATATATGATAAACAAGGTCTGGAGACTTATATCAGTTTAGAAGAATTTAATCAGGATGAAATGATTGGTATAGGATTAAGTGACGGTTCGCTTTTTAGGCAATCCATAGATATTCTAAAGGATCAGCCTGAACCTTTTTATGCTTTTTATGTTACATTAACTTCTCACCATCCCTTTACTATGGAGGAAAAGTATAAAGGTCTTA
>CAZKKX010000150.1:0-6334 GCA_964553505.1 uncultured Eubacteriales bacterium
GGGGGTTTAAAAAAATATTGAACAAGGGAAAGGATGTGAATAAATGAAAAGAGTGATTATTATCGTTATGGACAGTATGGGTATTGGTGCATTACCGGATGCGGAAAAGTACGGAGATTCCGGCACCAATACTTTGGGGCATATTATAGAAGCGTGTGGCGGGTTGTATATCCCGAATCTTTTAGGTTTAGGCATTGGAAATATTGAAGGTGTAGAAATATCAAAAAATGATTATCCTAAGGCATGTTTTGGGAGATTAATGGAAATGTCCGCAGGAAAGGATACTACCACCGGTCATTGGGAAATAATGGGATTATATATCGAAAAGCCCTTCAAAACTTTTCCAAAGGGATTCCCAAATGAATTTATTGAATCCTTTGAAAAAAGAATCGGAAGAAAGACAATGGGAAATTACCCTGCTTCGGGCACGGAAATAATAAAAGAATTAGGACCATTGCATGAAAAGACAGGAAATATTATTGTATATACATCTGCCGACAGTGTTTTTCAAATTGCATGCCATGAGCAGATTGTTCCATTAGAAGAATTATATAGTATATGCGAGACAGCTCGGGAAATGCTTAAAGGGGATTTGCAAGTTGCCAGAGTCATTGCACGCCCTTTTATCGGGGAACAAGAGAATTATACCAGAACAGCAAATCGTAGGGATTTTTCGATATCGCCTTATGCAGCAACTGTTCTTGATTCAATTAAAAAAGTAAATAAAGAGGTATACGCCATAGGGAAAATAGAAGATATTTTTGACGGTCAGGGAATCACTAAAGCCGTTCATACTGAAAATAATATGGACGGAGTGGATAAAACTATTAAAGCTTTACATGATAGTTTTGAGGGATTGATATTTACTAACCTTGTTGATTTTGACGCTAAATATGGGCATAGAAGAAATGCGCCGGGCTATGGTAAAGCTGTTGAAACTTTCGATAAGAGATTGCCGGATATCATAGATGCTATGAAAGAAGATGATGTATTGATGATTACTGCGGATCATGGAAATGATCCAACCCATGAAGGAACGGATCATACCAGAGAATATGTGCCGATTCTTGTTTACGGAGCAAAAGTCAAGGAAGGAGTAGATTTGGGGACTTTATGTTCATTTGCAGATATCGGCGCAACCACAGCACATATTTTAAAGGCGGATATGCCTGAATATGGAACAAGCTTCCTAAACAGAATTAGAAAGTGGTGAGAAAAAAAGATGACCATGTATGATATTATTTATAAAAAAAGAGAAGGCAAAGAGCTGACAAAGAAAGAAATTGAGTTTTTCATTAACGGATATACCAAGGATGAAATTCCTGATTATCAGGCATCAGCTTTGTTGATGGCTATATATTTTAAAGGACTGACCAAAAAGGAAACTTTTACATTAACAGATGCGATGAGGAACTCAGGAGATAATGTAGATTTGACGTCTATTGCAGGCATTAAAGTAGATAAGCACAGTACAGGTGGCGTAGGAGATAAAACAACCTTGATTGTAGCTCCTCTTGCAGCTTCTTGTGGTGTGCCCATTGCGAAAATGTCAGGAAGAGGATTAGGATTTACCGGTGGTACTATTGACAAACTTGAAGCTATACCTGGCTTTAATACTGCTATGGAGCCACAGGATTTTATAGACATCGTCAACACTACAGGCATTGCTGTGATTGGACAGACGGCTCAGATAGCGCCGGCAGATAAAAAATTATACGCACTAAGAGATGTTACAGCTACTATAGACAATATGGGATTAATATCAGGAAGCATAATGAGTAAAAAGTTGGCTTCGGGAAGTGATGCCATTGTTTTGGATGTTAAATGCGGAAGCGGAGCATTTATGAAAAACTTTGATAGTGCTCTTCTATTAGCGGATTACATGGTAGAGATTGGAAATTTAGCAGGAAAGAAGACAGCGGCTTTTATTACTGATATGAATCAACCCTTGGGACGTGCTGTTGGAAATGCCTTAGAAGTTAAAGAAGCGATAGATGTCCTAAAAGGAAAAGGTCCCGATGACGTAACAGAACTATCCCTAAATCTGGCGGCATATATGGTATTTCTGGGCGGGAAATCTGATACTTATGAAGAAGCAATGGTTATGGTTCAAAATAGTCTTAAGAATTTCAAGGCCTTGGAAAAATTTGGGGATTTCGTTGAAGCCCAGGGAGGAGATAAAGAAATTATTACCAATGAAAATATTCTGCCTCAGGCCAATCATAAAATAGATGTTTTTGCAGAAGAAGAGGGATATATAGAAAAAATCCATGCAGACAATATCGGAAGAGCAGCTATGATTTTAGGAGCAGGAAGACAGAAAAAAGAAGATAATATTGATTTATCTGCAGGTATTTTATTACATAAAAAAATAGGAGATATAGTAGCAAAAGATGATGTTATCGCAGAGATTCACTGGAATAATCACAATGTAATAGAAGAAGCTCAAGACATGATACAAGATGCATATAGAATGCGCAAAGAAAAACAAAAAAAGACAAAGCTTATTAAAGCGCTTGTTACTATTGAAAATGAGAAAATATACTAAAATTGCCTAATAGTACAGTTCCTTTTTCAGAATAACCCATATATGAGAGGAAAAAATAAAAAGAAAAAGGAGGCTGTAAAAGATGAAAAAATATGTGCGGGTCATTTTTTTCTCTATTATTATATTACTTGTTATGCCGATTCCTGTATTTTCCATGGAATTTGACGTCAATGCAAAGTCAGCGATATTAATAGATGCAAATAGCGGAGAAGTAATATATGAAAAAAATTCACATGAAAAATTACCTATGGCAAGTGTCACAAAAATAATGACAATGTTACTTGCAATGGAGGCAATTGAATCCAGACATATAGCTTTGACTGATATAATTACTATTAGTCCCAGATCAGCAAGCATGGGAGGAAGTCAACTTTATATGGAAGAAGGGGAGCAACAATCTTTAGAAACATTGATGAAAGGGATTTCAATTTGTTCTGCAAATGATGCCTGTGTAGCTGTAGGAGAACATATTGCAGGAACGGAAGAGGTTTTTGTAAAAAAAATGAATGAAAAAGCAGAGGCTCTGGGCATGATAAATACAAATTTTGTCAATACCAATGGGCTTCCTGCGGAAGGTCATTACAGCAGTGCTTATGATATTTCTATAATGTCAAGAGAATTGTTGAAATATCCCAAAATACATGAATGGTTAACTACATGGATGGCATCGATAAAAGTTGGCTTACAGACAAAAGAACAAACAGATCTTGAAATTACTAATACAAATAGACTCATTAAAACATATCCGGGAGCTAATGGTATCAAGACGGGATATACAGGAGAAGCAGGATACTGTTTATCAGCATCAGCAACAAAAGGAAATATGACATTGATATCAGTAGTACTTGGTTCCCCTACATCTAAAATAAGATTTGATGAATCATCCAAATTATTAGATTACGGTTTTGCAGCTTATGAAAGCATTAACATTGCAGGCGAAAATCAGATTATGGGTAAAATAAAAGTGGATAAAGGCAATTTAGAATCCGTAAATGGGATATCGGGTAATAATATAAGTATTCTGGTCAAGAAAGAAGAGAAGCAGTCAATTAGTAAAGAAATCCATATTGAAGAAAACATTTCTGCTCCTTTGAAAAAAGGTGATATTGTCGGAGAAATAATTATTTTCAAAAATGATGAAATCTATAAGACATACCCTATAATATGTGAAAAGGATGTTGAAAGAGCTGGAATATTTACTCTTTACTTCAAGCTATTTAGAAACATTATATGAGCTATGACTTACAAATTTAAAGAATTCCAATAATTAAAAGATTTTGCAATAGGCAAAATCTTTTAATTATTCACGGAAAAATGATTGGAAGGTTGAGATTGGATGGAATTACTATACGCTGACAAGCCAGTAATGTTGTGTTATAATATGAAAGATATAAATTTCTGAGGTGCATATATGTCATATAATGTTAAGTTAGAAATCTTCGAAGGTCCGTTTGATTTATTAGTCTATTTGATTGAGAAAGCTCAAATGGATATTTATGATATTCGTATATCCGAGATTACCTCTCAGTATATTGATTACATTGATATGATGCAGGATTTAAACCTTGAAGTTGTCAGTGAGTTCTTGGTTTTGGCAGCAACTTTACTGGAAATCAAATCAAAAATGCTATTGCCAAGAAAGGAATCATATGTAAATGAGGAGAGTGAAGATATCGATCCCCGATCACAATTAGTTGAAAAAATATTAGAGTATAAAAAATATAAGAACGCAGCAGAAGTGTTAAAAGAAACACATGAAGAACATAGCAAGATACTTTACAAAGTTAAAGAAGAGCTGGTTTTCCGTCAGGAGGATAATGTTTTTATAGATTTAGATTTGGATCAATTTGTTCACGCCTTTAATATTTTTCTGAAAAAGAAAAAAAGAATATTTGATATTCAAAAGCAATATACCAAAGAAAAACGCGAAGTAATGAGCATTGAAGATAAAATTGCTCAGATAAAAAACCTTTTAAACCAGAAAAAGAAAATAGATTTTTATAAACTTATTAATGACGATTGGAACAGGCATGAAGTAATTTTAACTTTTTTAGCTGTTTTGGAACTGTTAAAGCAGAGTTTTATAAAAGTACAGCAACATGCTATTTTTGGGAAAATTGTAATTATAAAAAATATAAAAGGAGAGAAAGTATCATGAATCGTTTAGCTATTAAATCTGCTTTAGAATCCATGATGTTTATTTGGGGGGAACCCTTAGATTATAAATCGGCTGCAGACGTTCTTGAATGTGATAAAAAGACAGTATATGAGTGCTTTTTGGAATTAAGAAATGAGTATATTATGCAAAACAGAGGAATCCAGATCATTCAAACTGATAAAAAATTTCAATTTGGAACCAAAAAAGAAAATTATGAATATATAGAAAGGCTATGTGCACCTATAAAAGAAAGAAGATTATCACAATCTGCTTTAGAAACTTTAGCTATAATTGCCTATAAGCAGCCTGTTACCAAAGCTGAGATTGAAGATATAAGAGGAATAAAGAGCTTAAGGGTATTAGAAGGATTAATGTTAAAAGGACTTATAGAAGAGAAAGGCAGAGATGAGAAGATTGGAAAACCGATTTTATATGGAACTACCGACTTATTTTTACAAAAATTTGGATTCAAAAATCTTTCCGAACTACCAGATATTGAAGAAATTGAAAAAATTATATCAAGAGATGATGAAGAAGTCCAACAAATAATGCTTGATTTTCAGGAAGCTTAATATAAAAGCTTCTTTTTTTATTCCCTATGATACTCATATTGAATACTTTGTTCTAATTCATACAAAAGTTAGTAGTAATAACTCAACAAAAGACGGCAAAAATAAATATAGCTTACTTAGTTGAGGAGGTGATGAATTAAATGAAAAATCGTTATAAAATTTTCATATTATTATTGTTTTTCAGCATTTTAAATATGAATATCAGTTATGGATTTGAGCCGAATGTATCGGCACAGAGTGCCATTGTTATAGAGGTTGAAACAGGGAGAATGCTTTATCAGAAGAATATTGACAAACAGCTTCCAATGGCAAGTACGACTAAAATTTTAACGGCTCTTGTCGCTATAGAGAATGGGAATCTTGATGATTTGATTAAAGTAACAAGCGATACAACAAATATCGAAGGCTCTTCTATTTATCTTCAAGGGGGAGAAACTTTAAGTCTGAGAGATTTGTTATATGGTCTTATGCTGTGCTCCGGCAATGATGCTGCTTGTACCATTGCAAAACATATTGGCGGAAGCATTGAAAATTTTTCTAAAATGATGAATCAAAAAGCAGCTGAAATTGGGGCACTAAATAGTTCTTTTGTAAACCCTCACGGGCTTACTGCATCGGGGCACTACACCACAGCTTATGACTTGGCTTTGATTTCAAGAGAAGCAATGAAAAATGAAGTATTCAAAAAAATTGTAGGGACTAAACTATGGATTGCAGAAAGAGAAGGAAATCGTTATAAATATTTTTATAATAAGAATAAAGTATTGTCACAATATAATGGCGGAACCGGTGTTAAAATCGGATACACAAAAAATGCAGGAAGATGTTTGGTTGCATCAGCTAAAAAGGAAGGTATGGAAGTGATATGTGTTGTTTTAAATGATTCAAATTGGTTTAACAATGCTTATAGTTTAATGAATCATAGCTTCAATACTTTTAAACCGGTGAAAATTATTGAAAAAAATCAAATATTTAAGACGGTTCCAATAAAAAATGGAACAAAAGAAGACACAAAAATTGTTGCAAAAGAAGAAGTCATTTTGCCTTTACAAGAGC
>CAZKKX010000151.1:0-6286 GCA_964553505.1 uncultured Eubacteriales bacterium
GATAGTGACATGGCAAATGAATGGGCAAAAGTGCTGGAAGATGAAGCAGGCGTCTATATTTATGATGGATTTGTAAAAGGTTGGTTGAGTATTGGAACAAAAAAAGGACCCATGAGCGCACCTGACGATTTTAAAGGGTTAAAAATTAGAACAATGTCAACAGATATGCAAATGGCTTTGATTAATTCTCTTGGTGCCGGTGCAACAGTGGTAAGCTACGGTGAATTATATACAGCAGCACAGCAAGGGACAGTTGACGGTATGTTAACAGCTACATCTTTGTATAAAACAGATCGATTTTGCGAAGTTATCGATCATTTATCAATAATTCGTGCTACTGCTCATTTCCATATTCCTGTAGTTAATAAGCAGTGGGTGGATTCTCTTCCCGATGATTTGCGTATAATCTTTGATGAATGTATGGTGGATTATGTAGCAAAAGCACGTGAGCTTGAAGAAGCTGCAGATGCTGCCGTAATTGAATCACTGGAAACTGATGAAGGTCTAAATGTAAGAGTATACACAGATGAAGAAATAAAACCTTTCAGGGAAGCAACGAAAACTGTCTGGGATGACAATTATAATGTCCCAGGTGAAGGAGTAATGGATGCAGTCTTGAAATTTCTTGGAGAAGAAAGACCTTGATTCTAACAATTTAAGAAATTGAAACTATTCTAATTAAAAAGTAACCAAGCAGTTATGACTCTGTTGCTGCTTGGTTATTAATAAGTCTAAGAAAATGGAACTAACAAGGCGGTGAAAATTTGGATACGAAAAAAGAAAAATGGTATAACGATATTGAAAGCAATATAGCTGTCATAATAGTAATTGTAATGCTTATCATTTTGACGCAGCAGGTTTTTATGAGATATATCGTACATCGAACATATGGCTGGTCAGATGAAGCTGCAAGATATCTCCTGATTTATTTCGCCTATATTACAGCTGCTATTGCGGTTTATAAAAATGCTCATATAAAAATTGATTTAATTTTGAAAATCTGGCCTTCTTTCCTTCGCCCATATCTCAAGTTATTCAGTAATGTCATCTTTTTTATTTATTGCATTACTGTTGCATATTTCAGCAGTATTCTGACATCTGAACTATATGCTTCAGGGGCTATTTCACTTGGATTCGGTCTTCCAATGTGGATTGTCTATGCAAGCATGCCAATTGGTCATATATTCATGGCTATAAGACTGGTACAACTTGAAATCAATCTGATTAAACATCCTGAATTATTAAACGATATAGAGATAGACGAACTCTCAATTGAAGAGGCAGGATTGACAAATGAAAAATCAACAATAACAGACAGCAAGGAGGTGACTAAGTAATGACCGGATTAATACTAATTGCAATATTCTTAGTTGCATTATGCTTTCATGTACCTATTATGATTGCGCTGGGTATAGCAAGTGTTACATATTGTCTTGCAATTGCTAATGTCCCTATTAATATGATTATGAATACATATTTTACTTCTATGGATTCATTTCCTTTAATTGCTGTCCCTTTCTTTATTCTGGCAGGAGATTTGATGATGCAAGGAGGAATATCTAAAAGACTTATAAACTTCAGTCTTGCCTTAATTGGGGGTATTCGAGGGTCATTAGGAATGGTGACTGCTTTAACAAGTATGATTTTTGCTGCTGTAGCAGGTTCCGGTACTGCAACCGTCGCCTGTATCGGCGGAATAACCATTCCGGAAATGCTTAAACAAAAATATGATAAAGGATTCGCATGTGCTTTGGCTGCCACTGCTGGCGCATTAGGCCCCATTATCCCTCCCAGTGTAGCAATGATTTTATATGGTGTTATTTGCGGTGTATCTATAACTGATTTATTCATAGCTGGTGTTATACCTGGAATTATGATGGCAGCCGCATTAATTATTTTAGTACATTTTATTGCTAAAAAAAGAGGTTATGGTTCCGGATTACTTGATGATGTTAAAGCCGGTGAAGTTGTATCCTTAAGAAAAGCCTTCAAAGAAGCAATATGGTCTCTTATGGTCCCCGCCATTATATTAGGCGGTATTTATGGCGGAATATTTACTCCAACTGAAGCAGCCGTAGTTGCTTGTGACTTTGCAATATTTGTTGGTATCTTTATTTATAAGGAATATACTTTCAAGGATATTCCGGGGATCATTAAAAAATCAGCAACTACAGCAGGAACTGTTATGTTGCTGGTTGCATGTGCCAGCGCACTTGGAAGATTATTGACTTTTGAAAGAATACCAAATCAACTGGCAGAAGCAATTATAGGATTATCAGATAATAAAATTATCATTCTATTGATCATCAATTTATTCTTGCTTATTGTAGGTATGTTTATGGAAACCTATGCGGCAATTATTATACTGGCTCCTATTTTACTCCCTACTGTTGTTAATGTCGGGGTAGACCCTCTTCACTTTGGTATGATAATGGTACTAAATCTGACACTTGGTTTATGCACACCTCCTGTTGGTGTAAATCTTTTTATTGCATCGAGAATCGGTAACTGTCCGTTGGATAAAATGTTTAAGTGGCTTCTGCCGACTCTGGCAGTTCTATTTATTGTATTATTGTTGGTTACTTATATACCTGCGCTTTCAATGACATTACCTAAAATATTACGCTAAAACCATCATATAATGAATCTTGTTGTTTCAAAAATAAAGCTGCCTTGATAATGAGTTCATTAAAAAGCTGAGAAAACTGATTAGCTTATAAATTGACAGATTTTTATCTTCCCTCAAAATAAACAAAAGGGACAGTTCCTGCGAAAAATCCTGCAAGGGCTGTCTCTTTGCTTATCATAGTTCTTGATTTAAAGGAGAATATTTGTTAAAATTGTTAAAATTGGAATTAATTTAGGAGGTTTATTATGAAATGTATTATGAGTCCTTTTACTCTTTGCTACGAAAATATAGCTGCTGAAGAATACTTACTCAATAATATGAATGAAGACATCTTCTTGCTATACATCAACGAGCCTTGTATTATTGTTGGAAAAAATCAAAATACTTACTCCGAAATCAATCAGAATTATGTCAGGCAGCATCACTTACCCGTAGTTCGAAGAATGTCCGGAGGTGGCGCTGTTTATCACGACCTGGGTAATCTGAATTTCTGTTTTATTGCTGATAATAAAGGCAAAGAGATTGATGCTGTCTTTAGAGAGTACACCAATCCTGTTTTGGATGTGCTACACAACCTCGGAGTACCTGCAGAGTTTACAGGCAGAAATGATTTGTCCGTAAACGGCAAAAAAATATCTGGAAATGCTCAATATTATACCTCGTCCAAAGTTCTTCATCACGGAACTATGCTATTTGATTCCGATATTCAGTCAATCGCTGCTTCTCTAAATGTTTCCGAAGAAAAGTTCATTGATAAGGCAGTTAAATCGGTTCGAAGCAGAGTTGGAAACATTTCTGATTATCTGGATAGTCCTCTTTCTATTCAAGAATTATCCAAATTGATTACTAATCATGTTATGAGTTCTTTTTCAGATTGTGAAATTTACTCACTATCACAAGAAGATATGAATTCTATAAAAAAATTGGTAGAAAGAAAATACGCAACTCACGAATGGAATTATAATGCTTTTTCAGAATTTACTTTTAAAAATACATTAAAATGTTCAGGGGGAAATGTAGAACTAAGATTAAATTTAAATAAGGGTATCATTAATAATGTAAATATTTATGGCGATTTTTTTGGAAAAAAAGATATTAAAGAATTGGAAAGTTTATTAATAAATAAACCTTATGATTTTACTGTCATAGAGAAAACACTTTCATCCGTTGATATGGATGATTATATTTCCGGATTGTCATTGTCTCAATTCCTACAAAATATTTTTGATTTTAATTAATTCACCGTTTTATTACCTTTTTCTTTATTATTTAATAATTAACGTATTAAATTATTTGTTAAATTGTAGTGTTCATTCATTTTTTAACAAATTTGTGCTTTTTTCTTCAATTACTGACATCAAAACTTTTTTATTTATTTTTAGAATCAAAATTGCTCATTATCTTTCATATTTTGATACTAAATAATTTATTAATGTTTCATGTTAATTCATTTTTTAACAAAATAACACAATTTTTTCAATATCAAACTTCCTATATGTAATAGGATATATAAAAAACTCTGTTATTTTTAATCATAATACTATTTTTTAATAACTCACTTCGTTAACCCATCTTAATGCTTTTATATATAAATTAACAAAACAGTCATTTGCCATGTTGTCAATAAATCTTTTCCCGGGCTCTACCCAATTGGCCATTTCATAACATAAAACTATATCTAAGACTTTCTTTAGCTCATTGTCTTTTTTTAGGAGCGCTTCTTTTACATCTTCCGTCAAAGGCAATTCGTCAATGATATCTTCCATATTGCGGTTTAAAAGTGTATCTATGGATGAAAACATTCCTGTAAGAAAGAATTCCAGATGTTTATTCTTCATTCCTGTTTCAAGAGCAATGAGCTCCATCAACTTACCTCTTATCAGACAATTATTGATCAATTCCTGGTTCCTCTTGTTTTGAATACCTCTTAATGCCATTAAATATACCCATTTCTTCAATTCTTCAATACCAAGTCTGACTAAAGCTTGTTTAATTGAATATATTCTGCTCTTAGAAGCAAAAATAACTGAATTGGCCATTTTTAATAATTTATATGAAAGTGCAAGGTCTTTTTCAATGATTTCCGTTATTTGCTGAAGATCCGGCTCCTCTTGGTTGAGCGCCTCTATCATTTTAATAAGGCTGGAATTAAGTATTTCTATCTTTTTACCGGTCAAAATAACCGGCTTGCTGAAGAAATATCCCTGAAACAAATCATATCCCATATTCAAAGCAATTCTGTAGTCTTCTATCGTCTCAATTTTTTCAGCTAAAAAAGTTTTCTCTTTGTTTTCTTTTATTAATTTTCTTTGTTGATCTAAGTCGCTTCCGTTGAACTCTACCTTGATAATATCAGCCAGCTTAACCAGAGGCAAAAAAGTTTCTTGGAATATATAATCATCCAATGCAATGGTATATCCGTTTTCTTTTAATTTTTTGCATGATTTAATGAGTGTATCCGTCACCTTTACCCTTTCTAATATTTCAACAACTATGGTATCTTCCGATAATAAAAAGGGAATCTCTTTTTCCAGTAAATCTTCTGAAAAATTAATAAAAGCTCTGTTACCGTTAGTAAGATCATCGAATTGCATAACAAGAAAAGCATTATGTATCAGTTCTGAAGTAGCCTGACCGTCATCAAGCCCTTCATAAAAGTTATTTGCGCTTCTACGATAAAGTAATTCATACCCGTAGATATTCATGTTTCGGTCAAATATCGGTTGTCTTGCAACATATACTTCCATATAAACACCCGTTCCTAATCCCTTTATAATTCTATTATATTTAATCCCTTTATGCAATAAAACTGTTGAAAATTTACCATATAATGTAATGAAAGCTCATAAAAGTCATTCTATTGTCAAGTTACTTTGTCTACAATCTGAAGGAACCTCAATTTGAGGTTCCTTCAGATTTACACCGGGTTTTCAACATTTTTTAAAACAGCTGTTTCCTCCAGTTCCTTTTCGGAAAGCAACCGCCCACTTTCCAGTAAAAGAATGATACTATCTTCCACTTTTGCAATCCCTTTAACATATCTACCCTTAAAATCTTGGTTGAATCTCGGCGGCTCAGATATGGTATCTTCATTGATGCTTAAGACTTCATCTACTCGATCAACAATAAAGCCTACCATCATATCCTGAACATCTATTACAATAATACATGTCCGCTCATCATATTCCGCTTTTTCTTTGTTAAACCTTACGCGAACATCAATAGTGGGTATAATTTTTCCTCTCAGATTAATAACGCCATTTACATAGTCAGGCTGTTGAGGCATCTGAGTAATTTTTTGCATACCAACAATTTCTATAACATTAGAGATCTCTATTCCGTAATGCTCTTCATCAAGAATGAAAGTCAGGTACTGTATCATTTATTTCACCTCTCTAAATTCCTTTTAAGATTGAATATCGGTTAGAAAAATAGAATTCCCTTAATATTTGCCAAAATTGTCATCATCTAATTCAATTTTTAGTGTTTTCTTTTCTTCATCTTTCGGCTCTTCTATTTTTCCATTATCAGCGGTGTTTCCTGTCAACTTTTTCGCCGTACCCTTAATCTTAAATTCCTGAATCAGTGATTTCAGCATCTGTGCTTGTCCTGCCATTTCTTCACTGGCGGAAGCACTTTCCTCTGCTGTTGCAGTAT
>CAZKKX010000152.1:0-6285 GCA_964553505.1 uncultured Eubacteriales bacterium
CTCCTTTTTTCTGGATCATCCAAAATATCGATTAGAGATTTAGATGCATTAAATAATAAAGAAAAGAAAAAAATTGATTTTGAGAAGATTGATATTGGGACTGGAATGAGCCTTGAAAAAATGATGGATAATTACGAAAAAAAGATTTTAGAAGAATATAAAGAAGTTTATAAAAGTTCAAGAAAGATAGCGGAAGCATTAAAGATTGATCAGTCTACGGTGTCAAGGAAAATGAAAAAACATAAAATATAATGCATTATTGCATATTGTTTGCGATTTTGCATTGTTTAAAACATTGCTTTAAGAACAACTCATTGGAATCGGTGCAAAACTGCACCGGTTTTAATAGGAGTTGTTTTTTTGTTCTCTAAATTTCAACGATTTGACTTGGTATGATAATTGCTGATATGAAAGGCAGATGCATCATTTTACTGAAATAGAATCGTTTTATAATCTTCAATTGAAGGAAGTCGAGTATAACAGAAAAAGGAGATGAGTTTTTTGGGAAAGTATAAAGGCGGTGTTTTTGTATTGCCACGGAAGAAAAAAGAAATAATTGTTTTTTTTATGATGTTGGCAGTGATTTTATTCGGTACTTATTTAGTTGTACATTTTTTTAATAACCCAATGTTGGTATTGGGAATGCCTTCCATTATGTTCTATTCAATATTAACGTCAGTTTCCGTAATCGTTGTTTTGGCTATTGCTGACAGATGGGGGGTGCACTAAACTATGGCAAACTGGATACTTCCTTTTTGTATCACGATCACTTATACAATTGTAACAGTTTTTCTAGGGCTTTCTGCTAAAGGCAAGATGGATATGAAAAAGGTTGAAAATTGGTCTGTAAGCGGAAACATCATACGGCACCAATCTATATCCATAAAAAAGCTTTTGATGAATTTTATGGTGCAGATAAAAACGGAAAACCTGACAAAAACCTTACTACAGGTATTTCGTGGATTGCCGAACAAAAAACTATAGAAGACAGACTAATTTATACAAAGGGACCTGTATGGATAAGTGAAAATATTGTAATTGCAGCTACTTTACCCAATCATAGGAATAATGATTCAACAGATGCTTTCTATATAAAAAATCATGATGGCATCTATTCTCTGGATTTCATGGACCATGAGCAATTCCTTGCTGTAGAAGAAAAAGGAAATATATATGTTTTTTCCGGATGCAGTCATAAAGGCATATTAGAAGTGATCGACTATACCAAGATCCTTTTCCCGGACAAGAAACTCAGGTTACTGGTCGCAGGTATGCATCTGTTTTTATGTAATTCTTCTGAAAGAAAGAGAATCATTCAAAAAATTTCTGAAAGCGAATTAGAAGCAGTTGTTCCTCTACACTGTACAGGGTTAGACGCAATATATGAGATGAAAGAATGTATGGGGGACAGATGCATTATTCTAAGTGGGGGAGATCAGATAGAGATCTGAGATAGTCCTTACGGATCGTTGTAACTTTAATTAAATTGCTTAACAAAATTAGCAGTCTTAAGAGCGCACAAAGAAAGGGTAAAAACAGATGGCTAAGATAAATATGAAAGAAGAAATAAATCCGTTTGCTGATATACTATTTACAAATGGTAAGGTAATAACAGTGAATCCTGTTGATGAAATAGTAGAATGTGTTGCTGTAAAAGGCAATAGAATAATGTTTAGTGGGAAGTTGGAAGATGCAAAAAATATAATAGGATCGGAGACAAAGGCAATTGATTTAAATGGAAGAACTTTAATGCCTGGCTTTATAGACAGTCATATGCATTTTCAAGTAATGGGGATGTTAATGGGCCCAATCATCAATGTAAGTTATCAGTATGCCAAGTCTATCTGTGATATTCAGCAATTGATTCGGAAAAAGGCGAAAGAAAAGAAGCCAGGGGAATGGATCGTATGTGCCGGATACGACAATAATAAGTTGAAAGAAAGAAGGCATCCAACAATTAAGGAATTGGACGAGGCAGCGCCGGACAATCCTATACGTGTTGGAAGATGTGACGGTCATATGGGCGTATGTAATTCATTAGCTCTAAAAATAAGTGAAATAACTAGAGAAACGAAACCTGAAGAAGAGGTGATTGTTGAAAACGGCAAATTGACAGGGCTTTTAAAAGAACGTACTTTTATGAATGTTGCCAAACATTTTGATTTTACAGAAGAGGATATCATCAGTGCCCTGAGACTTAGTAATGATTTGATGCTTAGAAATGGCATTACTACTATCCATGATGCAGGTCTTGAAGGACCGGGAGGAATGCGGTTTGTAGAAAAAGCAAGCAGAAACAGAGACATTAAAGTAAGACTTAATGTAATGATTTCTGACTTGTCAGGAACAGAAAATAATGCGGAGTTGCTGGGATCTTTTGTTAGAGCAGGCATCACTACAGGTTTTGGAAACGAATACTTTTCAGTTGGACCGTTTAAAATCATAACTGATGGAAGCAGCAGCGGACCAACATGTGTAATGAAAGAGCCATTCAGTCATGACCCTGATGCTGAAGGATTCCTCTTATGTACCCCTGAAAGGGCAAAGAAAATATTGACGAAGGCACATATAGCCGGTAATCAAATTACCGGACATGCGCAAGGAGATTATTGCATTGAGTTTCTTATTGATATCATTGAATCGATCATGATTGAATATCCAAGAAAGGATAGCAGACCCCGAATTGAACATGCAGGAATGATGAACCCTGATTTGATACAGCGTATGAAGAAAAATGGCATTATTCCTACACCAAATCCAGGCTTTATCGAACTGAACGGCAGTGACTACAATCGCTATTATGGAGAACGTACAGAGTATATATATCCTTTAAAATCATATCTTGATGAAGGCATTGTTGCAGCCATTGGCTCTGATGCACCAGTTAATCAAGTTAATCCAATGCTTGCTTTATATGGTGCGGTGACAAGAAAAGACAGTAAAACTGGAGAATTAGTTGGTGAAGGACAGCGAATAGGTATTTTGGATGCAATTCGAATGTATACCTATAACGGAGCATATGTAAGTTTTGAAGAGAATAAAAAGGGCAGTATTGAAGTAGGCAAATCAGCTGATTTAGTAGTGCTTTCTAAAGATATTTTGTCTGTCGAATCAGAAGAAATCAAGAATACTGTAGTAGATCTCACTATGATAGACGGCGAAATCGTTTATCAAAGAAATACATAGTGACAACAACAGCAATGAACTGTTAATTACATGTTTACCTCTCATAATCGGGCAAAGAAAGGCAGGATTAAATTATTTCATTCTTATAAAATATGGCTGTAAATATGATTTACAAATAAATAGGAAAGGGAAAGTTTTAGAATGAAATCAACAAAAGCATATTATTTAAATCATTCAGGCTCAAATTATGAAATTGGTAAAAAACTTGGAAAGTGGATTTTAGATAATCCGGAAGTAAGAAAGAGGTTGGTAGTTCCGCCAGGCTTATTTGTTCCAAGAAATAAGAAAACCATCGATGAAATGTTTGAGATGTTTGACCAATATTGTCCAGGAATCAATGAAGAGATAAAAGGGTTTGCCGATTCAGTAGGTGTTGATCAATCCCAGGTTATATTTTATTTCATAAGCTTCTTTGTAAGCGGATGTAACGTTATGGCTTTAAGACCTGAAAAAAACCAGGAAGGACATACTGTTTTGGCCTACACATACGATTTCACAGACATATTGGAAGAGATGTGTATTGCGACTACTCATGTAACTGGAAAATATCTTCATACCGGGTCGCAATGCAACATATTTGGTCGAGCCAACGGCATTAATGAACATGGGTTAGCAATGTGCCAATCTTCTAATGGATTGCCTGTAACCAATATCGAAGCCGGATTAGATCCGGTTATCACCGGCTTGAATTTTTGGTGTGTTATACGAGCTTTGCTTGAAAACTGCAAAAACATATCTGAGGCACTCGATTATCTTGAGAATATGCCAATTGCATATAATATGAATTTAATGATGGCAGATACTTCAGGCGACATTGTACTGTTTGAGAATCTTTATGGATTTAAAGCGCATAAGATCGTAAAAGCATCAGACTCAGAAGGGTTCCTTTGTGCCTGCAATCATGCCGTATTGCCTGAAATGTTAGAACGAGAAAAGAGCCGCTGGAAAAGTTCGGTCCAGCGCCATAGAACTATCAAGGACACCTTTTTATCTAAACCTAAGATATCAAAGAAGGATCTTAAGGATTTAATATCGACCAGTTATCCTGATGGACTTTGTACACATTTTTATGATATACAGAATATGTTTGGAATGCTATACGGCGGGATCATTGATGTCAATGATAAAACAATAAATATCACATTTGGTACACCTCAGCATAATCCATGGAGAGAATTTGAGGTAGGCGTTCAGGATAAAGATCAGGCTTTTAAAGTTTCATTGCCTTATGAACAGCCCCCCAAAGATTTTTATGAGATGACAGAAGAGATAGTCTAAATATTCTTTAACTTACTAAAGCCTTATCGTCTTATTAAGGGATGATAAGGCTTTGGCTAAAACTGACAAATATTCAGAGGTATATTAACTAAATTCATCTATTGAAATATATCAGAAAGATGGATATTATTGATTTGAATCAAAGATAGAGATATTTTGGTTTGGTGGAACTGTTCAACATGTAATTATATAATATATAAAATGAGGTGGTTATATTGAATAAATGCGTGGAAGAAATCTGGGAAGAGTTCAGCAGACCTTTAAAAAATTTTGTTCAAAAACGTGTTAAAAACACTCAGGATGCAGAAGATATATTTCAAGACATATTTTGTAAAATTGCTGAAAACATTGAACAAATTAATGAAGCAGACAAACTACATGCATGGATATATAAAATCGCCAGAAACAGTATTATAGATTATTACCGAACATCTAATAATGGTGGTTGCATGGGAGCACTGAAGGAAAATTCAATAGGTGAATCTCAGGATGAGACAAATGCAAATGTTGAAATTTCACAATGTTTAAAAGAAATGATTCGTTTTTTACCCGAGAAATACAAACAAGCAATCATTTTGACCGAATTTCACAATATGACTCAGAAGGAAGCTGCAAAAGAACTTGGGCTGTCTGAATCCGGTGCAAAGTCCAGAGTTCAAAGAGCGCGTATAAAATTGAAAGAAATGTTGTTAGCATGCTGTAGTTTAGAAGTAGATCATTTTGGAAATGTCATAGAGTATGAACATAAATGTACCGACTGTAAGTTTTGTTAAAAAAGGCGCAAAATGATGCGTCTTTTTTTACTGAGGTTCGTCTTAATAAGTATTAAATGAAAATATAACAGTTGGGAGAGTGATCTAATGAAAGATAAAGAGAAAATCAGGAGTTTTATACGAGAGAACTATGCAGATGTTGCATCGAAAAATAATAATTCCAAAGAGGACTGCTGCAGTGGCAGTTGTTGCTGCGGCGGCCATTGTGATAGCGATGCATTTGAAAAGATAGGTTATTCAAAGGAGGACATTTTAAGTGCACCGTCTGAAGCAAACCTCGGATTAGGATGCGGAAATCCAATTGTAATAGCGGCTTTAAAAGAAGGAGAAACAGTTCTTGACCTTGGCAGTGGAGGCGGTTTTGACTGTTTTATCGTCAGGAGTAAAGTTGGGGATAAGGGATATGTTATTGGGGTGGATATGACACCGGAAATGATAAAGCTCTCCAGAGAAAACTTAGAAAAAACCGGATATGGAAATGTAGAATTCAGGTTGGGAGAGATTGAACATTTACCTGTAGCAGATGAATCGGTTGATGTCATTATATCAAACTGTGTTATTAATCTTTCACTTGATAAACAACAAGTATTTAAAGAAGCTTTCAGAGTATTAAAAGCAGGTGGGCGGATATCAGTTTCTGATGTAGTTGCAACGAAAAGAGCTCCTGAAGAAATAAGGAACGACATTAAACTGATTGCAGGCTGCATTGGCGGGGCCGAATATGTTGAAGACTTAAGAAATATATTGCTGAATGCAGGATTTACAGACATTCGCTTTACACAAAAAGACAACAGTAAGGAGATTATCAAGTCATGGTTTCCGGATAAAAATATTGAAGGATATGTTGCTTCATATATGATAGAGGCTGTAAAAGGAAAATTTATCTGCATCTAATTATCATAGTGTAAAATAATTGTCGGAGATTTTTTCAAAAAAAGTAAAAGAGACAAAACTTCTTTGGTAAAACAAGGTTGTCTAAAACCAAACCAAGGAAGGAGATGTCTCTTTGAATAAGATTATATATGAAATATGCAAAGAATTCATTAAT
>CAZKKX010000153.1:0-6226 GCA_964553505.1 uncultured Eubacteriales bacterium
TTGTCTTTTTAGTTATTATATTTTTTTTTAATAATCTGTCCTCCCTTTGAATACATAATGCTTAAGCCAGAATTTTTTATTTTTTTTAATGATAGCTTCCTTAAATTTATAATATTCTTCTATCTTTACGCCGGTAATTTTTTCGTACATATCGCTGTCTTCATGCTTGATATCCAAAATCACCAAATCTGTGTAGTTTAATATCTCTTCATATCTACCTATACCTATACCGGAAGTATCCAGCGCCGTATGTATACCCTTTTCTTTGCTTTCTTTTAAACAATCTATTAAAAATTGCGGCTGTAGGAGAGGCTCCCCTCCCGAAAAGGTTATGCCCCCTTTATCAGAAAAGTATGGTTTATAACGTTCGGCCTTTTTCACGATCTCAGATGCTGAAATATCCGTGCCGCCGGCCACGTGCCATGTGTCCGGATTATGACAATAAACACATCTTAACGGACAACCCTGAAAGTATACAATAACTCTTATACCCGGGCCGTCAAGTGCCCCCATTGTTTCAATTGAATTAATCTTTCCCATAGCTTTCACTCCTTTAGTGAGAGTAGAGATTAGGGTTATAAAAGTGGCATTTTTGTTAAATCAAAATTCCTATAAGCATTATCATTCAGTTATCAATTGTCAATTATAATAGCCGTCAGCCTTATATTTTCTCATGAAAAGACCTGTTTATAACATCCATTTGCTGTTCTCTTGTCAGGCGATTGAAATTCACTGCATATCCGGAAACCCTTATGGTCAGGGAAGGATATTTCTCAGGGTTTTCTACTGCTTCCAAAAGCATCTCCCTATCCAACACATTGACATTAAGATGATGCCCCCCCTGGTTAAAATAGCCATCTAAAATTGACACAAGATTTTCCGCCTGATGCCTTCTAAGTTTCCCCAAGGCGTTGGGCACTATGGTAAAGGTATTTGAAACTCCGTCTTCGCAAATACCTTCATATTTTATTTTTGCAACGGAGTTTAAAGAAGCAAGAGCACCGTTTTTGTCCCTGCCATGGAGAGGATTAGCTCCCGGAGCAAAAGGCTCCCCTATCTTCCTTCCATCCGGAGTCGAGCCTGTCTTTTTCCCATATACAATATTGGAAGTAATGGTCAATACCGACAAAGTGTGCTTTGCATTTCTATAAGCAGGTATTTTTCTCAACGCTGAAATAAATTGCTCCAATGTTTCTACTGCAATAATGTCTACTCTGTCATCGTCATTTCCATACTGGGGATATTCTCCTTCAATTATAAAATCAACAGCAATGCCATTTTCACGAATAGGTCGTACTTCGGCATATTTAATAGCGCTTAGAGCATCTGCCACAATAGACAAGCCGGCTACGCCAAAAGCCATATACCTGTCGACATTACTGTCATGAAGTGCCATTTGCCCTGCTTCATATGCATATTTATCATGCATATAATGAATAATATTCATAGTATTAACATAAAGATCTGCTACCATAGAAAGGACGCTATCAAAATTTTTTCTGACTTTTTCGTAATCTAAAATGTCATCATCCAATCTTTCAATTCCCTCTATAACCTTTTCTCTTTTAATTTCATCAATGCCCCCATTTATAGCATATAAAAGGGATTTTGCCAAATTGCATCGTGCGCCGAACAGCTGCATTTCCTCACCGGTTCTCATGGCAGAAATACAACAAGCAATACTATAGTCATCTCCATACATAGGTCTCATAATATCATCATTTTCATATTGTATCGAAGAAGTATTTATTGACATTTCCATGCAGAACTTTTTGAAGGGTTCCGGAAGCTCTCTTCCCCATAATACTGTAATATTGGGCTCAGGTGCTGCCGAAAGATTAGTTAATGTATGAATAAATCTATAGGATGTACGCGTTACCAGAGTCCTTCCGTCAAGTCCCATTCCTCCGATGGATTCCGTTACCCAATTTGGATCGCCTGCAAACAGCTCATTATACTCATGTGTTCTCAGATGTCGTACCATTCTGAGCTTTAAAACAAACTGATCGATCATTTCCTGTGCATCTTCTTCAGTGATTGTCCCATTCCTCAGATCTCTCTCCAGATAAATATCCAAAAAGCTACTGGTTCTTCCTAATGACATTGCTGCTCCGTTACTTTCTTTAACAGCTGCAAGATAACCGAAATATAAGAACTGTACTGCTTCTTTAGCAGTACATGCCGGCTGAGAAATATCAAAACCATAAGCCATGGCCATCTTCTTTATTTTTTCCAATGCTCTTATTTGTTCTTTTATTTCCTCTCTTATTCTTATTTTTTCATCCTCCATATGTCCTTCTAATCCTGATAAATCTTTTCCTTTTTGAACAATCAGATAGTTAACACCATATAAAGGTATTCTTCTGTAATCTCCTATAATCCTCCCTCTTCCATAGGCATCCGGTAGTCCGGTCAACAACCCGACACTTCGTGCTTTTTTCATTTCCTCAGTATAAACATCAAAAACACCCTGGTTATGTGTTTTGCGGAATTGAGTAAAAATCATCTCCATGTCATCTTTTACAGGATATCCGTATTGCTCTAAAGAGCTTTTCACCATACGAATGCCCCCATAAGGGTTTATCATTCTTTTTAGAGGCGCATCGGTCTGAAGCCCAAAAATCACTTCATTCTCCTTATCAATGAACCCTGCATTAAAATTATCAATTCCGGAAATGTTTTGAGTATCAACATCCAAAACACCCTTTTCAACCTCTTCTTTATGTAATCTCTCATATGCTTTCAAAACATTCAAAGTTTTCGCAGTGGGTCCCGAAAGAAAACTTCTATCACCTTCATAAGGCGTGTAGTTCAACTGTATGAAATTTCTCACATTAATATTGCCTACCCATTCTCCCTTTTTAAAATTTTTCCATTCTTTTTTCATGTTAATACCTCCTATATTTCTCCCGGGTAATAACAAGTCTTATATAACAAATATCGCATATTTTTCAATATAAAACCGCCCGGACACTTATTATGCCCAGGCGGTCGGCTTCTATATTCATCATACTCCATGTGGTTTTTCCACTAATCCGCCAGTCGTATGATGCATTATTTATCACTAACATATCAAAACACCCTTTATATGTCAACATTAAGATTTAGAATTTATTGGATTAACCACTAACCCATACTCACATACTCCATACTCCATACTCCATACTCCATACTCCATAAACTATTCTATCTCACCTGGCTCAATATGAACTATAATCTCAAAAGCATGAGGAATATTTCTTTTTATAGCCTTCTCTGCCTTGACCGCTATTTCATGTCCTTCATGAACCGTCATGCTGTAATCCACCTCTAAAGCCAGGTCAATGAACAAATACTGTCCGATATAGCGAGCTTTTACCCATGGAATATCCAACACCTCCCGAATTTGAAGAACAGTTTCCTCTATCTGCTCCAATACTTCGGCCTCCGGCGAAGCATCCATCAGCCCCTTAACAGACTGCCTCAATATATCATAGGCAACTTTTAATATCATGCAAGCTACAATTGCTCCTGCCAACGGATCCATATATTCCAACCAATGTATATCGATCCTCTGACCAAGGATGCTTGCCCCAATACCAAAAAATGTCCCTATGGAGGAATAGGCATCTGACCGATGATCCCATGCATTTGCCATGATAGATTCACTATTTATTTTTTTGCCTTCGGCATAAGTAATCCTAAACATAAATTCTTTTACAACAATTGAAAAAACTGCCGCCGCAAGAGCCATATAAGAAGGTGTTATAAACGAGTGCACCAAAACACACTGCACAATTCGTTGTATAACTGCAAATGCTGCAATTATCAGTAAAAACGCCACAAAAAGCGAAGCCAAAGGTTCAACTTTTCCATGACCATACGGATGACCTTTATCTCTGGGTTTTTTAGCAATTCTAATCCCTATGTATACAACAACAGTAGCAATAACATCTGATGTCGAATGTAAAGCATCTGCTACCATAGCCTTACTATTTCCTAAAATACCGGCAACCAATTTTAATATGCTTAATATAATGTTGCCAATCAAGCATAAAAGTGTAATTGACTCTCCCTTTTTATAATTTACAGATTGCATAAATACCCCCTAATCGTCGTACAAATTCTCTAAATCGCATTTTATCATCTTTAATCCGGAAGGCCTTATATCGTTCGATAAAAAAACCTGTAGGAGTACAGTCCCACAGGTTTTTACCTGCTGCTTTTCAATGCCCGGCAATATGTTTATCTCTACATATGCCTGATCTGTTTTAATATCTTATCAGTAATCAGTATATAACAGTTTTTATTTCCATGTCAACACCTTATATGTAAACATTTGGGTGTAATTACCTCAGCAGAAATGTATAAATGGTCTTTAATCTATTATACAAAAACTTATTCTACTTAAATATGCCAAATGGTTTTCCTACAGGTAGAAACTCTTTACCGAAATGACTATTTAACACAGCAGCGGCAGATCCGTAAAAAGAAACCAATGATAATATAAATTCAGAATATCCTGCAAAATAATGAAAAAACTCTTTTAGTATTCCAAATGTACTAAAAGAAAGACCAAGAAACAAACAATCAATTAACAAAAATACAATAAACAACACTTTATTTGTTTCCATAGATCCAATGGTCATATAAATTGTAAATATAAGGTATCCTATAAAAGCAAACCCCATTTGATTAACATCCGCAGCTTGCATTATTGATTCCCCTAAAACACCATTTTGAATAAGCCAGGAAAGTGCAACACTAAACCAAAAAAAAGCGTATCCCCCAAAAGCCGTAGCCCCAAAAACATTGTTAAGTTTTGCATCTGTAAGACAAGCATAAAGTTGTGCGGCTGCACCTAAAAAAAGTGCCCACGGAATAATTAATGCAGTTCCCTCTGTCCATCCAAGCTTTTGAGATGATGCAACCAATGTTACCATAGCAAGACCAAAAAGACCTATCGCAGAAGGATTGGCAATCGTAATTGAAAATTTCGAATCAGAACATGAAATATCAGACATGAAAAAGTACTCCTTTCGATATTAGAAACATTAATGCATATTGTATACAATCCACATAACAACTAATATATAGCAAAATTTGATGGTTTTCAACAAATTTAATAAAAAAAGCAGAAAATTAATTGAAGTCATAATTATGTATAATTCAAAACAACAAAAAAGCTCTCAGAAAGAAGTCTACGCTTCTAAGAGCTTTTTTTATTATGCATTTACAGAATCTTATACCCTTTTTCCCTCAAGACATCTACTATTTTTTCACCATGTTGAATATTGTTGGTTTCTAACCTTATATGAATAATAGTAGTGTCCAATGACAAATCTTTATCATATCTGTCATGATAGATATTAAGTATATTGCCTCCCTCTGAAGCGATTATTTCGGTAATTTTATTCAGCATACCCGGTCTGTCAGGAACTACCGTTCGAATATTAATATTTCTGCCTGCTTTTATAAGCCCTTTCTCAATGATCTTATTGATAAAGTTCATATCAATATTTCCTCCGGTCAACAGGCATACTGCTTTCTTATTTTTTACATCTATTTTATGATTTATAAGTGCAGCCAGACCAACTGCCCCTGAGCCTTCTACCAATTGCTTCTCCCTTTCCATCAACAATAATATAGCACTTGAAATTTCTTCGTCATTGACAGTAACAACATCATCTACATATCGATTTAATATGGAAAAAGTCTTATCTCCGAGGCTTTTGATAGCAATCCCGTCTGCAATGGTATATACATCCTTTAAAACAACACATTTCCCTTCTTTTTTGGAAGCTTTATAACTTGCCGCATTTTCCGCTTCAACCCCAATAATTGATACATCGGGTTTTAAAGACTTTACAGCAACAGATATACCTGAGAGCAGCCCGCCTCCTCCAATAGGAGCTATAATAACGCCCGTTTCCGGAAGATTATGAATAATTTCAAGACCAATAACACCCTGACCTGCCATAATGTCATAATCATTAAAAGCATGAATAAATGTCATTTGATTTTCTTTTTGAATTTCAGAGGCTTTATCATAAGCGTCGTCATAGCAATCGCCATATAAGACAACTTGCGCTCCATATCCTTCTGTGGCATTTATTTTAGAAAGCGGTGCATTTCGCGGCATTACGATTACCGCTTTTATCCCTGCCAGTTTTGCTGCCAGAGCGACTCCCTGAGCATGGTTGCCTGCGCTTGCCGCAATAACACCTTTTTTTCTTTCCTTTTCGTT
>CAZKKX010000154.1:0-6224 GCA_964553505.1 uncultured Eubacteriales bacterium
ACTGAAAAGAGCAAAAGCATATAAAAGTCACATATTAACAAAGAAATCTCAGAAAAGAAAGAGAAACTTAAGAAAAGCAGGTTTTCTTACATCTGCTGATATTAAGAGAATCAAAAGAGCTCTGGGAATATAGATTTTAATTAACAAAGGAGGTAAAAGAAGATGGCAAGAGTTAAAAAAGCTTTAAATGCAAAAAAGAAACATAAAAAAATACTTAACTTGGCCAAAGGCTACTATGGCTCAAAAATCAAAACTTTCCGAGCAGCTAATCCTGCAGTCATGAGGTCGCTACGTTTTGCATTTATAGGAAGAAAACTTAAAAAAAGAGAATATAGAAGATTATGGATTGCCAGAATAAATGCGGCAGCAAGGAACAATGGTATTTCATACAGTAAATTTATGAATGGATTAAAACTTGCCGGGGTTGAAATAAACAGAAAAATACTTGCCGATATGGCAATAAACGATGCTACAGGTTTCAGCCAACTGGTAGATGTAGCTAAGGATAAGCTGAACGCTTAATAAAATAAATTAGATGTAAAAATTTGTAATTAGATTGCGAAAGAGAATTTTACTATGTGTAAAATTCTCTTTTTAAATTCTATTTCTAATTTTCTGAAAAATTAAATGAAATGATTCGACGTCTCATAATGACAAATTATTAATGGCATTTAATATATAATCTGCATAAATGAAAGGCCTTGTGAATATTCTTATATAATAATGATTAGGCCTTGCCGAATAATAAATGAGTACTCTATACCGAGTTATTCGCAAGTCCTGATTAAGGAGTATGAAATGATTGACATATACGGAGAGCTCCTTTTTGTTGAAAATTTAATTATTAATTATTTTATTTTAGAGCTTTCATCAAAAATTTGCGGAGCAGCAGCAACAAAAAGAAGGCTGATCATTGGTGCGGTAGTTGGGGCAATATACTCATTTGTTTTTTTCATACCTACCATGCATTTTCTATATTCCACAATGATGAAAATCTTGTTTTCATGTTTCATTATTGTGATAACTTTTTCACCTAATCATTTTAGATTCTTTTCCAAATTATTAGTGTCCTTTTATGGTTCAAGTTTTGCTTTAGGAGGGCTTATTTTAGCGGGATTATACTTTACTGATATGAATGGGCTGCTGAAAAACAACATTTTTTATATTCGGGATTTATCATATTTAAAAGTAATTGTATTAGCTTGTTGCGGTTATTTTATGATGATTTATTTAGCAAAACTGTTCAGGAAAAGAATATTGAAAAACGAGCTTTATGCAAAAATTCAGATTGAGGTAGACGGAAAGAAAACAACGGTGAAGGGTATTATAGATACGGCTAATTTTTTAACGGACCCAATTTCAAAAATGCCGGTCATAGTAATTGAATATGCAGTGTTAAAAGATTTTTTGCCTGAGGTGTTTCAGGACATCCTTACAGATGGCATTGTGTTGAATGAAATTCCTGAGAACATATATGAGATAGGCTGGGGAAGAAGGCTCAGATTCATACCATACACTTCCTTAGGTGCGAAAAATGGAATGCTGATAGGGATAAAGCCCGATGCAGTCTGCATACAAAAGGATCAGAGAAGTTATTCTAATAATAGTATTATCATAGGGATTTATGATGGAAGCATAGGTAATGAAGATTATTCTGCACTCTTACATCCCGATATTTTAAAGGAGGAAGCTGAATATGAAGTTAAAGGAGCATGGAATGAATAGAGCATTATTATCGTTGATTAAAGAAGTTACTTTTTATTGTCGTATTTTATTAAAAGAGAAAATTTTCTATATAGGCGGTAGCGATATTTTACCTCCGCCTTTAAATCAGGATGAAGAGAAAGTTTTTGTAGATAAACTCCTGGAGGATAGTGGAACGGCTAAAACTGTGTTGATAGAACGAAATTTAAGATTAGTAGTTTATATCGCCAAAAAATTTGAAAACGCAGGAGTGAATGTAGAAGATCTTATTTCAATAGGGACCATTGGTTTAATAAAGGCTGTTAATACCTTTAATCCCAATAAAAATATAAAATTGGCAACTTATGCATCAAGGTGTATTGAAAATGAGATACTGATGTATTTAAGAAGGAACAGTAAAAACAAAATTGAGATATCCTTCGATGAGCCGTTAAATATTGATTGGGATGGGAATGAATTGCTTTTATCAGATATACTTGGGACAGAGGAAGATGTTGTATACAATAACTTGGAAGAAGAAGTAAACAGGGAATTGTTAAAATATGCTTTAAAAAAATTATCTCATCGTGAAAAAAAGATCATGGAACTTCGATTTGGTCTCGCCGGAGGGAAGGAGATGACACAAAAAGAAGTAGCCGATTTATTGGGAATTTCCCAATCATACATTTCCAGATTGGAGAAAAAAATCATCAACAGATTAAAAAAAGAAATTAAAAAAATGACATATTAAAGAGTGTATAAATGAAATATCTAAGGCAATAATTATATTAGGACTAAGAGTAAAAGGGGGGCAGTAATTCACGACTGGAGGACAAGCAATGCACATCAATAAGGTTGAAATCTGCGGCGTAAATACATCAAAGCTGCCTGTCTTTAACGATTCTCAAATGAAGCAAATGATTAATGCGATAAAGGAGGGTGATGAAAAAACAAGAGAAGAATTTATTAGAGGAAATTTACGATTGGTATTAAGTGTTATTCAAAGATTTAATAACAGAGGGGAAAATCTGGATGATCTTTTTCAGGTTGGCTGTATTGGTTTAATTAAAGCTTTGGATAATTTTGATACAAAACATAACGTTAAATTTTCTACATATGCCGTCCCAATGATTATAGGAGAAATAAGGCGATATTTAAGAGACAATAATTCCATTAGAGTCAGCCGTTCTTTGAGAGATACAGCTTATAAAGCTTTGCAGGTGCGAGAGAGACTTGTGAAAAATAACTGTAAGGAGCCGACCGTTTCTGAGATTGCTAAGGAGTTGCAGCTGGATCGAGAAGAGGTTGTGTTTGCTTTAGATGCTATACAGGACCCTGTATCACTTTTTGAACCGGTATACCATGATAACGGAGATGCCATTTATGTAATGGACCAGGTTAGTGACGATAAAAACAGTGACGAGAAATGGATGGATAATATTGATTTAACTGAAGCTTTAAAAAAGCTTAATAACAGAGAAAAACATATTCTGACAATGCGGTTTTTTGAAGGAAGAACTCAAATGGAAGTAGCCGATGAAATAGGGATATCGCAAGCTCAGGTGTCAAGACTTGAAAAAACTGCTATAAAGCATATGAAAAAGTATATTGATAAATAAATACATGAGCACAGAGTTTTGCTTTAACGCATAAAATTAACAAGCCATATATAAATGGTTATTTATATATGGTTTTTTCGTTTTGGGAAATATCAGTTATTTATTAGGTTTTAAAATGGAGTCCGTTGGCATTTTTTTTGAATGGATAGCATAAGAATTATTTAGATTATCAAAAGGAGGAAAAAAATGATTAGCACACAGGATATAAGAGATAAAGAGTTAATTAATATTTATGATGGAAAAAGTCTGGGCTATGTGTCTGACGTTGAAATAAATCTGGAGAAGGGAAGAATCGAGGCTTTGATTGTTCCGGCTCAAAGTGGCTTTTTCAGCTTGTTTTCAAGAGAAAATGAGTATATTATAAAGTGGAAGGATATCAAGAAAATAGGAGAAGATGTTATTCTTGTAGAAGTGAAAAACATTTATTATTCAGAAGAAGAGAACGGAGAGTATGACGTGGAAGATGATTTAAAGTAGACAAAAAAAATAATTAAAATTATAATGTTATTAAAAGTGAGAGGATTAATAGTAGAATTAGAGATATTAGTGCTTCGAGGAGGGGTAAAAGTGAAATGTCCTTTTTGTGAAAATATTGATACAAAAGTAATTGACTCAAGGCCTACTGAGGAAGGACATGCTATAAGACGAAGACGAGAATGTGATAATTGCAGAAAACGGTTCACTACTTATGAAAAGGTTGAAGAAATTCCAATGATGGTTGTAAAAAAAGACGGAAGCAGAGAAGTGTTTGATCGAAACAAAGTATTGAACGGTATAATAAAGGCTTGTGAAAAACGACCTGTTTCAATGAATGAAATCGAAAAAATAGTAGATGAAATTGAAAGAGGGCTGAGCAATATGATGGAAAAAGAAATTGAAAGCCGTGTAATAGGCGAAGTCATTATGGATCAACTAAAAGGTATTGATGAAGTGGCATATGTTCGGTTTGCTTCTGTGTATAGACAGTTTAAGGATATTAACACTTTTATTTCAGAACTTGAAAAACTTTTAAATGATTCAAAAAAGTAGTCGGTTGGAACTACTCAGGCTGTTTAAAACCTATTTCCATAATTTGAAAGGAACCTTATGAACGGATTTAGATTGGAAAAGAGCAGGGATGGTGTAGTATGGTTAAAAATACCGGTTTTTGAAAAGACGGGCAAGGTCTTGGCTGGCTTTACCACCCGGATAGGAGGCTATAGCACCGGTTGTTATAAATCTTTGAATCTTGGGATAAATACAGAAAATCAGAGAGATATTACGGATAAAAATTTTCAAAAGGTCAAAGAGGCACTTCATTTAAAGGATACAGTTTCCTTATATCAGATTCATTCGGATATTGTGATAGAAATAAAAAGATGTAATATTATTAGAACTACGGGGCGATTCTTTTATGATGAAGGAGATGCTCTGGTTACAAACGAACCGGGAATAGCACTGATTACATATCATGCTGACTGCATCCCCGTTTATTTTTTGGATGTAAAAAATAGGGCGATTGGGCTGGCACATAGCGGTTGGAAAGGCACGGTCAACCAAATAGCAATTAGAACGATTGAGAAAATGCAAGATTTATATAGCAGCCGACCATGTGATATAGCGGCGGCTATTGGACCTGGTATAGATTTTTGTTGTTTTGAGACTGGAAAAGAGGTTTATGATGCATTCCATAATCAATTTACCTATGATGACGCTCATTTCAAAAAACTACCGGATGAGAAATATCGAATTGATTTAAAAGGCATCATAAAAAGCCAACTGGAAAGTAAAGGATTACAAGATGTAGAGATGAGTTCATCCTGTACAATGTGTCAGGAGGATCTATTTTTTTCATATCGGCGGGACAAAGGAGATACCGGCCGTATGGCATCAATTCTGCAATTATTATAATGAGGAAAGAAGTGGTAAATATGGAGAAAACGAAAATCCTCGTAGTGGATGATGAGCAACATATATTGGAATTGCTTTCTTATAATCTGGAGGATAACGGGTATAGCGTAACTGTTGCAGACAACGGATTACAGGCTTTGGAGTATCTTACTGACCAGAAATTTGATTTAATACTTCTTGATGTTATGCTTCCCGGTATGAATGGCGTGGAAGTATGTAAAAAAGCAAGATTGGAGCATAAGTTAAATACACCTATTATAATGTTGACGGCTAAATCGGAAGAAATTGACAAGATACTGGGTTTAGAGTTGGGTGCGGATGACTATGTAACTAAGCCTTTTGGCGTCAGGGAACTGCTGGCAAGAATAAAGGCGGTGATGCGGCGCTATGAACAGCAGGAACCGGATTCCAATATTATTAAAGTGAAAGATATTTCTATTAACATTGATAAGCATGAAGTTTTAAAGGGAACTCAGGTAATAGACTTGACATATAAAGAATTTGAACTTTTAAAGGTACTTTTTAAAAACAGGGGGAGAGTTTTGACCAGGGAGTTCTTATTAGATACCATATGGGGATATGATTATATCGGAGAAACCAGAACCGTTGATGTCCATATCCGATATTTAAGAAAAAAAATAGGGGATGAAGAGACGGATTATATTGAGACCATACGAAGTGTCGGTTATAAAGTGAAATGAGTGATAATAATGAAGCGGAAAATTCTTTTTTTTATTGTAGCTGTCATATTTCTTAGTATTACCATTACCAGTATCATAACGCTGGTATTAATGAAGGAGCAATATCTGGGACAGATCGAGAACAGTTTGGTAACAGATTGTGAATTGATAAACAGCTTTTTAAAGGAAAGTGAATATCAGGATAATAGTTTTAACTTTGATAAACATGCGGATTCATTTGGTGAAAATATAGGCGCAAGAGTAACTTTTATCGACACAAACGGTACGGTCATTGGAGATTCGGAAGTTGAGAAAAAGCACCTTGGTCAAGTGGAGAATCACAGATACAGGG
>CAZKKX010000155.1:0-6172 GCA_964553505.1 uncultured Eubacteriales bacterium
AGAAATACTTGATATTCAATCCGGACAAGGAGACCCTACAATTACTATGAATGTTATTGAAAGTATGATTCAGGCTTATTCCGACTTTGACGTTTTCTCAGGTATCGATGCTACGGGTGGTCCAATGGCAGTAGCTGTATGGAAAGCCAAGGGTTGGACAAAGGACGATAAAATGATTATTACTTTTGATAATGTGCCGGAAAATGTTCAGGGTGTTAAAGACGGTATAATCACTTCGCTTATTTCGCAGAAACAATGGCTTTGGGGGGAACAGCTCATAAAAGATCTGACGACACTTTGTGACGGAGGAAGTGTGCCAAACTATGTTGATACAGGTAATGTTGTCATCGATATAAATAATGTTGATACATATATGGAGGAATAAATATCTAAACATATATTTGATGTCAGTGCAGAGTCATACGCCAAAAGCGTATGATTTTGTATACCAATAGGGAAAAGAGGTGGTTAAGTGCTGAAATTTATTAGCCCCGGCAAATCGAAAGATTCAACTGAAACAATCAGTGATAGAATCATAAGAATCGCTTTAGGGCGTAGGGAAAGCGGTCTGTTTATCCTCCTGGCAGGCATCTGCATAATTATGAGCATACTTGAACCAAAAACTTTCTTCACCAGTGAAAATATGTTCAATATTTTACGGCAAGTCAGTGTTGTTGCAATTATAGCAGTAGGTCAGACATTCGTAATGGTTTCAGGTGGAATAGATTTATCAATAGGATACAACCTGGGTCTTTGTGGTATTGTCATAGCAAAATCCCTGGGAGCAGGGCTTAATCCAACGACATCCATTTTAGCAGGTATAATTGTAAGCGCATTTGTAGGATTTTGTAACGGGCTGGTTATTACAAAACTGCGGTTACCGCCTTTTATTGCCACATTAGGTATGGCTAATATCGCAAGAGGCATTATTTATGTATTAACAAAAGGTTATTCCATATCCATAGGCGATCCCTTTATTCTTTATTTGGGATCCGGAAATATCGGCATAATTCCTGCTATGGCAATATTAATGGGTGTAATTATTTTTATCGGTATTTATCAATTGGATCAAACAGCTTTTGGAACACGAGTAAAAGCAATTGGAGGCAATGAATTGGCTACAAAGCTTTCAGGAATTAGTGTTACCAAGAATAAAATTGCTGTATACACCATGGCTGGTGTTTTGGCCGCAATTGGAGGAATTATTACCATAGGAAGGCAATATGCAGCGAATCCGGGAGCGGGAGCAAATTTTGAAATGGACTCTATTGCGGCTACTATAGTAGGAGGAACCAGCTTAGCAGGAGGTCAAGGAACTGTTCTTGGAACATTATTGGGGTCGCTTCTTCTTGCAGTTATTAAAAATGCCTTAATCCTGCTGAGTGTAAATATGTATTGGCAGACAGTTGCAGTAGGTGCAATTATAATCATTGTATGCACGATAGATGTTTTTACACGCAGGAAAAAATAGCGTAACCTCTAATAGGAGGTAATATTAATTTGGAAAAAGTACAAGTGGTGGTTTTATACTATGGTTATCTGTCAGATATTATAAAATGTAATAACGAGAATCTATTAGTTTCTTCAGATTTTGAGAAGGGTATTCAACAGATAAAAGATATGCTTGAAGAACAGTATGCATTGAAGCGCGGTAGTTACATAACA
Source organism: uncultured Eubacteriales bacterium (assembly GCA_964553505.1). Classification (GTDB taxonomy): domain Bacteria; phylum Bacillota; class Clostridia; order Peptostreptococcales; family JAAYPU01; genus JAENZQ01. Next base: position 1,666 of record CAZKKX010000155.1, read on the forward strand.
ATGATCAACGACATACCGCTTGTTCAGATGCAAAAGAATAAATTAAAAAATCAGTTAACCAAAACAGATGTTATTAAAATCATACCTTTAATTTCCGGGGGCTAAGTTAAAAAATATGATATATTGACGAAAATTTTGAACCGGATAGTGTTGAAAGTGGAGGTAAAAATGAAAGGATATTCTGGTAAAATATTACATGTAGATTTATCAAAGGAGACTTTTCATGTGGAAGAGCCGGATGAAAAGTTTTATCGAAAATATGCAGGAGGAAGTTTGTTGGGAGGATATTATGTATTTAAGAATATACCTGCAAAAACAGATCCGCTAGGAGAGAAGAACGTACTGGTCTTTTCAGTTGGACCTGCTACGGGGGCAGCAATGAGCGGTGCTTCACGTCATTCAGTGACGTCTAAATCTCCCCTAACTAATACCATAGCCGCAAGCGAAGCAGGAGGGTATTGGGGTCCTGAGCTAAAATTCAGTAGATTTGATGCCATAGTTCTTTACGGTAAGTCAAAAAGACCTGTATATCTTTGGATTCATAACGGAGAATATGAGATAAGAAGCGCCGAACACCTTTGGGGTAAAATAACCAAAGAGACACAAAATGAAATCAGAAAGGAACTAGGAGATGATAAAATAAGGGTTGCATGTATAGGTCCTGGTGGAGAAAATCGAGTACTATATGCTAATATTGTTAATGAACTTGCACATTTTAACGGTCGGAACGGCTTTGGAGCAGTGATGGGATCAAAAAACCTAAAAGCAATAGCTGTTAGAGGTGTTCAAAAACCTTCTTTTTATGATATAGAGACGATTAATGATATGGCAAAGGAAGCCGCTAGAATCATTCAAGAAGACCCATTTGCAGCTGCTTTCAAGAAATTAGGAACCAATCAAAATCTTGAATGGCATACACCAATTGGCGGAGTGCCCACTAGAAATTGGACATCTGGGACATTTGAAGGTGTTGAGAAGATAAATGCAAAAGCCATTAAGGATACTATTTTAAAAAAAACTGGAACCTGCTGGGCATGTTCACAAAGCTGTAAGCGTGTTGTAGAGATTAAAGAAGAACCATTTGTAGATCCGGATTATGGTGGACCGGAATACGAGACAACCGGCATGTGTGGATCGAATTTAGGAATCGATGACTTAGTCACAATTAGTAAGATAAATGAAATTTGTAATAAATATACTCTTGATACTATTTCTTGCGGCGGTACTGTCGGATTTGCAATGGAATGTTATGAAAAAGGAATTATTGGCAAGGATCAAACTGATGGCATCGATCTCTGCTTTGGGAATAAGCAAGCTGCACTCAAAGTGTTTGAACTTATCGGCAAAGGAGAAGGCTTTGGGAAATTACTGGGGCAGGGAACAGCTAGAGTAGCAGAAAAATGGGGTTCAGAAGCCAAAAAAATGGCTGTTCATGTAAAAGGCAAAGAGTTTCCTGCCCATATGCCCCAAGTCAAGGCTTCTCTTGCATTGGCGTATGCCTGCTTATCCTTTGGCCCTGATCATGTTTCATCTTCTCATGACGGAGATATTGGGGAAGATCCTATTTCATATAAATTGAAAGGGTTAGGATTTGATGATCCGCGAGATCCAAGAGAATTGTCTGAAGAGAAGAGTAGATTATTCTGGGTGACTCAATGTGCATTTAGCGCTATCGATAGCTTCAGTATTTGTCAGTTTATATTTGGTCAATGGACAATTTTTGATTTGAATAAATTTGTAGAGTTTATTAATGCTGTTACGGGCTGGGATACTAATCTTTATGAATTGATGTTAATTGGTCAAAGAAGAATACAGCTTTTTAGGGCCTTTAATCAAAGGGAAGGGTTTAATTCAGAACAAGATATATTGCCAGAAAAACTTTTTAAACCTTTAGATGACGTTGGTCCGTCTGCAGGATATAAACTGAATAAAGAAGAATTTGAAAAAGCAAAAAGACTATATTATGCCTATGCTGGCTGGGACCATGATTTGGGAACTGTGCCTGAAACAAAGTTGAAGGAAATGGGGCTGGATTGGGCTATAGGGCTTTAACTAAATATATCCAACTCATTTTGTTCATATTTCATTTTCTCTACTCACATAAACGGAAGGGACGGTTCGAAACCACTGAAAAACACATTCTAATAAGTAACATATTTTATATTTTTTTGAAATTATAGATATGAAAAAATCCTCCAAATGGTATAATGTTTGATTTTTCATAGAGTTTACAGTATTCATCTATTACATTAACAAAACCAAAATGGAAATAATTTGTCTATAATGGTCATAACTGGTGCGTGTTACAATTACTGAGGGGTTGTTCCTGCTTTGCAATAAGCTATAATAATTAAAAAGGAGGGATACATATTGAAAAAGTATCTATTAGGATGTGCACTTGTCCTTATCCTTTACATAGGAATGACCCCGCGTGTTGAAGCAGCAGGCACCCAAAATCATACAGTAGTATGGGGAGATACACTTTGGAAAATCGCAGTAAAATATCAAGTAGGCTGTTCGGAATTAATTAATGCAAACACACAGCTTAAAAATCCCGACCTTATATACCCGGGAATGAAAATAACAATACCGGGAAAGGCTCCGGGCAGAGCCTTTGAACTTGAGGTAGTTAGATTAGTAAATGTAGAAAGAGAAAAAAATGGTTTGAAGCCTCTTGCTGAAAATTGGGAGCTTTCCAGAGTAGCAAGGTATAAGTCGGATGACATGGGTAGCAAGAGATATTTTTCCCATACCTCGCCAACTTATGGATCCCCATTCGATATGATGAGAAGTTTCGGAATAAGGTATACCTCAGCTGGAGAAAATATTGCTATGGGTCAGAGAAGTGCAGCAGAAGTAATGAAGGGATGGATGAATTCTCCCGGACACAGAAAAAACATTTTAAACCCTAACTTTACGCAAATTGGAGTAGGTTATGCAGTAAATTCAAGCGGGACTCCTTACTGGACACAAATGTTCATAAGGCCGTAGTGAGAATAGTGATGGTATTAAAAAGGCTATCTCAGAATAAATCTGAAGATAGCTTTTTTATTTCAAATTGAAATATTGTTTGACAATAGATTCTATTGATTTGATATAATTATGTTAAAAGTTTTAGGATTTTTAGAAACGAGATATCTTTAATACCTTATAGTTTCAAATTTATTATTCGAACAAATATTCAAAGGCTCGGAGGAGGGAATAGATGTGAGATCAGTAAATACTAAAGCTTATATTGCCGCACTTCTATATGCATTTATTGTAGGTTTCAGTTTTTTAGGAACCAAAACCTGTGTGGAAGTAACTACTCCACTGTTAACTCTTGTCTGGCGTTACAATATGGGTTGTCTTGGTGGATTGATTCTGATAATTTTTGGAATTGTACGATTCAGCATTAAAGGGCGTGATAGCAAAAAATTGCTTTTACCGGCGGCGTTTTATATTGGGTTTATGGCAGTGCAAGCATTAGGTCTCAGCTTAGCTACTTCAATTGAAGGCGGTATCGTATTTGCAATGGTACCTATTTTTGCTCAAGGAGCCGCTTTTTTTCTGCTGAAGGAGAGAACTTCTTTTCTTCAGAATGTTTTTATCATCATTTCTATAGCCGGCATTGTTATTATGTACGCGTGGGGATCTGTAGGGTTGGGAGATATAAACCCTATTGGTTTTTTTGTTTTACTGCTGTCCAGTTTATCTATGGCTTTAAGCAATGTATTCATGCGTTATGCACGGGCAGAGTTCAAAGCTCTTGAAGTTGGATGCTGCATCGTTATTATGGGCTGTGTTTTTTTCAATATAGTCTTTCTTTTAAACGTATTCTTTAAAGGAATGCCTGTCGCTCAATATATTTCTCCTTTTAATCAGGAAATGGGAGGTGCATTTTTAGTAGCAATAATTTATCTTGGTATTCCATGTATGCTGTTTACTTCAGCGCTCATTACATATGCGCTTTCTCGAATTGAAGCTGTAAAAGGAACAATTTTCGGAAATCTTTCGCTGGTCATTGCCGTATTGGCGGGAATGCTTTTAAAAGGAGAGCCATTTTTTATCTATCATTTCATCAGTACCTTCCTTATAGTTATTGGAGTGATTGGTACAAATATTTTTTCAATAAAGAAAGAAGAAGTGTAAACAATTTTTATCTTTGTATGGAGTATAATATAATCTATACACGGATGTATATAAGCAATTTAAAATTAGGAGGCAGAATATGTACCAGGGAATTTTTACACCTATGATTACAGCATTTGATGCGGAAGGGAAAATAGACTTAACAGGAAATAAGAAAAATATCAACAGGCTGGTAGAAAGCGGTGTTGATGGTATTGTTTTTTTAGGAAGCATTGGTGAATTTTTCAATCTTTCATTAGAAGAAAAAAAGAATTTTATTGATTTAGCCGTTCAGACGGTGAATGGAAGAACAAAAGTACTTATTGGAACTGGGGGAACTTTTGTTAATGAGGTTGTTGATTTAACAAAATACGCCGAAAAAGCAGGTGCTGATGCT
>CAZKKX010000156.1:0-6093 GCA_964553505.1 uncultured Eubacteriales bacterium
ATCTGGCGGAAACTTGCTTTTCTTTGGAAAAATATGACAATGCGATAGAATACGCGGACCAATTTTCAAAATGCTCGGATTATGCCGAATTGATTCAGACACATCCCCATGTATTTAGGATATATACATTTAAAATTTTTTCCATGCTATTTTTGAAAAATTACTACACGCAAGAAGATATTTATGAGGTTATTACCGAGAGTTTGGAAATGGTTCCTTTCCACCCTGAGTTAAAAAGAAATGAAGCAGACTTTTACTTAAGCATGGGAAAACTGGATGAAGCGCTGACCAGTTTCATCTGCGCCATTGAGCTTCAAGAGAAATATAAGCATTTTCATACCAACAATTTTCAGAGGACAATGGATGATGTGCTCTATAAAACCGGTGAAATTTATTATTTAAAAGGGGACTCTGATTTGGCGCTGAAATATTATTATGAGTCACTGAATGCATACAAGTACAATGCAAAATCATTTAACAGGGTTCTTGCCGAAATAAAGGAGAAAAACCCGGCTGAAATAATATCTATACTAAATGGTATTTATGATCTAAAGGAATTCGAAGATATTGAATTCATTTCTATTCATCTGGCAAAAAATAAAATGACCATCCCATTTTTTTATTACTTTATAAAGAATTGGAAATGGAAATATGATGATTACGGCAGTCTCATGTCAATAGCTTTACTTCTAAAAGGAGATAGTATTAAAGCCCTTCGGACATCGTTATCCTGTTATATAAAAGACAAGAATGCCGAGAATGAGCGGTATATTGTTATTTCTCTTGTCTGCGGAAATCATTTGGATTGGTATAATAAGAACAAGCAGGTGCTAAGTCATAAATATCAGAACATTTTAGATGTATATTTTAACGTTAAAGACATTCAATTTTTTACAGAAGAAGAAATCAAATGCTGTCAAAATCTACTGAGAGAGCTGTTTACATTTGAAAATAAGCAATTTTTTAATAATTTTATGGGAAAAACTCCAATCTTAGTGAGGGAATCATTTGAAGTTATCGGAGATATACTTAAGGACAATAAATGCTATGAACCTGCAATAGATTTTTATAAAAAGGCTATTTTAAAGCAAGAAAACAATAGTATAAAAACAAAATTAAATTTCAAATTGGGGTTTTGCTATTACCACATAAAAGCATATAAAGAAAGCATCGATGCTTTTGAGAAGGGACTGCATTCTTCCGATAAAATCAATCAAAATGAATTTATTCAGTATCTTAAATGGATTTGTGAAAAGGAATATGATATGAAGAAGAGAATAGAGGCATTGATTGCTAAAGTCGAACAACGATGAAGCACTGCTATTCACGGTATTTCTGTCTATTATCTTCTACCAATATCAGCTCGTCTAATTTTTAAAATAAATTGATTATATAAGAATATCAAAAATCTTGTATTGTAGGTTTCTATTGTAATACAAATAACAGGCATTCTATTGCTAAGTTAATTTCTCTACAATGAGGAACCCCATTTATGGGATTTTTCTGTTATAAAAGCAGTAGTGAAATATTCAAATGATTAAAAGCATTGAAACAATTTGTTGATTTAGGTAGAATATTAATATAATTTGCCGATAGTAAATAATATAAAATATAATTTGTGTTAAACATTATCCATTAGAATTGAGGCTCAAAATGAAAGTATCCGCATGTATGATTGTAAAAAACGAAAGCAGAAATATCCAACGATGTATCAATAGTTACAAAGAAATCGTTGATGAAATTATTGTAGTGGATACCGGCTCTACGGATAATACGGTAGAGATAGCAGAAAGTCTTGGTGCAAAGGTCTTTTTCAGAGCTTGGGATGATGATTTTTCGGCAGCTAAAAATTATGCTCTGGAGCATACAACAGGGAATTGGGTCATTACTTTAGATGCAGACGAATACTTTGAAGACGGGTCTGCATCGAAGCTGAAAGAGGCTATTCTTAGAATTAATAAAAATTCAGATATTGATGCCATTCAATGCCGTCTATATAATATCGAAACAAAATATAACCGGTTAATTGGCTCCATGCCTGCTATCAGGGTGATCAGAAATAAACCGGACATCCGATTCGTCGGCAAGATACATGAAGCCCCCAAAAGGTCAGGAGAATTTCTGAAAAATGAGTATGTGAAAGGCGTTAAAATTTATCATACAGGATACTCATTGGAAGTGGTTCAGAGTAAAAGGAATAGAAATTTAGAAATGCTTAAGGCAGAAGAAAAAACGGGAAAAGCCGACTCTTTCATTTACTACTATTTAACAGAGACTTGTGTTCACTTGAAAAAGTATAAGGAGGCTATCCAATACGCAGATACTTTTATAAGCAAGTCTGGTTTCAAAACTCTTGTCAAAACATATCCCCAAGCATTCAGAATCTATATTTACAAAAGTATTTGTATGTCTTCGATGAAGGATTTATATACTGAGGATGATATTTTTCAGGTTGTTTCGGAAGGGAAAAAACAATTTTCCTTTCATCCCGAATTAATTAAAAACGAAGCAGAATTCCTGTTTAAACATGCAAAATATGAAGAAGCTCTGAATAGATATAAGGAAGCGGTCAGACTTAATAAAGAATATGATTACGCTTACAGCAATAACTTTGGTAGCGAAGAAGATAAGGTCCTATGTGCTATTGGAGAAATATTCTTATTACAAGGTGATTCCGAGCAAGCTTTTGAGTATTTTTTGAAAGCACTAAAAAAGAACAAGTATAATACAAAAGCATTTAATTACTTTATCAATATAATAAAAAGAAATAACCAAAGTGAAATTATCATGCATTTAGATAATTTATACAATAATAATGAGTTTATAGACATGGAATTTTTGTCCATACGATTGGCAAAACAAAAAATAGCCATACCTTTTCTATATTATTTCATTAAAAACTGGAAATGGGAATATAACGATTACGGTAATCTTGTCGTGATGGCTTTACTCTTTAAAGGAGATACAAAAAAGGCACTTGAAACGGCTTTTTCTTTATTGATGAAAGAAAAAAATAACGAAAATGAATTCTATATAGCAATACTACTTATATATGGTAATTATGTTGATTGGTACCGGAAGAATAGGCAACACTTAAGTAATCATTACATAAAGATATTAGATATTTTTTTTAACAGAGTAGATAGTTCGGATTTTATCGAAGAAGAAATAGAATGCTACCAAAAAATTCTGAAAGAACTTTTTTCTTTTGAAGATAAACAGTTTTTTAATAAGTTTGTGGCGGAGACTACGGATTTAGGAAGGATGTCTTTAGAAATAATAGGAGACATTCTAAAAGATTATCAGTATTATGAACTGGCTATAGATTATTATAAAAAAGCATTAAGTCAAAATCTGAGTATGGATATTAAGCAAAGAATCCACTGTAAAATAGGTTTCTGCTATTATCATTTGAAATTGTATAGAGAAAGCACAGATGAATATGAGCAGGCACTATTAATTGAGAATGAAAACTTTGAACCTATTCAGTATTTACATTGGATAGAAGAAAGTCAGCCCGATATTGAATTGAAGAATAGGATAAGCTATTTACTTGGAAAATATTCAGGGAGTAAATGAGTCGGATGTTATTATCACTAATTAGTAAAATTTCTTGAACTTGAGAGTGGTTTTTATGAAAGGACAATATAAAACAATGCCTCCCGATGATTTGAGAAAAATGCAGCTCATACAACTGGAAATGCTGTTAGAGTTTGATCGTATATGTAAAAAAATTGATATTCAGTACAGCATTATAGCAGGCACATTTTTAGGGGCTGTTCGGCACAAGGGGTTTATTCCATGGGATGATGATGTGGATGTGGCTATGATTCGTCCCGAATATGAAAAGTTTTGTAAGGCATGTGAAGAAGAATTAGATGACTCGCGCTTCTTTTTGCAAAACCACGAAAACACACCTGATTATAGATGGGGATATGCAAAATTAAGACGTGTGGGAACAGAGTTCATTCGTAAAGGACAGGAGCATATGCGTTACCCTACCGGTGTTTTTATTGATATATTCCCGTTAGATAACGTACCTGATAACTATTTTGTCAGGAGAATTCATAATCTTCTTTGTACCATAATTCGTAAAATGCTCTGGTCGGCGGTTGGCGCTAAATCAGAAAAAAGTATATTTATCAGAAACATATATCGTATTCTTTCATTATTGCCTAAAAGCTTTATTTTTAAGCTATATAACGGACTAATGCGGGCAAGCAACAGAAAAAATACGCAACTTGTACGTATATTAACTTTTCCGACACCCAATAACGGTTATTATGGTTATTACCGCAAATGGTATACACAGCTTGCCGATATAGAATTTGAGGGACACTTTTTCTCGGGACCTGAGGATTATGACGGATATTTGACTTTTAAATTTGGAAACTATCATGAATTTCCACCAATGGAAAAGCGACAGGGACACGCTGCTTTTAGGTATCAGTTGCTGCCGGCGGAAGAGATTATTTCGGAACGGAAAGTGAAAAGTGTATCGAACAATACGGAGATGGGAGCATAATAGATGAAAAAGGTGATTACTTACGGCTCTTTTGATTTGTTTCATGATGGCCATTACAATCTATTAAAGCGTGCTAAATCCCTTGGTGATTATCTTATTGTAGGTGTCACAACAGAACAATACGATGAATACAGGGGCAAGATGAATGTTGTAAATTCTCTTATGGAAAGAATAGAGAATATTAAGCAGACCGGATTTGCAGATGAAATAATAATCGAAGATCATGAAGGGCAAAAAGTCGAAGATATTCAAAAGTATGGAATAGATATTTTCACAGTAGGGTCTGACTGGACTGGAAAATTTGATTTTTTAAAGGATTACTGTGATGTCGTTTATCTAGAGCGTACAAAAGGAATTTCAAGTACACTTATACGACAAAAAAACTATAAGATAGTAAAATTAGGTGTTATCGGAAGCGGTAGGATTGCATCACGTTTTGCACCGGAAGTTAAATTTGTAAGTGGAACCAACTTAGAAGGGGTGTATAATCCAAATATTGAAAGTGCAAAGAGATTTGCAAAACAGTTTGAGCTAAAGTTCTTTACAGATGACTTAGAAACTTTTCTGAATAAGATCGATGCTGTATATATTGCTTCTCCACATAATACACATTATGGATATATACGTACTTGCTTAGAACACGGAAAACACGTACTATGTGAAAAGCCTATGGTACTAAAAGTCGTGCAGGCTGAAGAGATGTATAACCTTGCTCAAGATAGAGGTCTTGTGTTGCTGGAAGCCATAAAAACAGCCTATGCACCTGGTTTTTTACAGCTTTTGGCGATTTCAAAAAGTGGTAGAGTAGGACAAGTAAGGGACATAGAGGCTTGCTTTACGAAACTGGTATCAGGGAATGTCCGTGAATTGCAATTAGAGCAAAGTGGCGGTAGCGTTACAGAGCTTGCCAGTTATCCTCTTCTTGCTATTGTGAAGCTATTAGGGACAAATTATAAAGATATTAGATTTGAAACCTTCATAAACAAAGAAGGTATTGATTTATATACAAAAATATATTTGTGTTTTGAAAATGCCTTAGCTACGGCGAAAGTTGGCTTAGGCGTAAAATCAGAAGGGCAGCTTTTGGTCTCCGGAACACAAGGATATGTTTACGTTGAAGCACCCTGGTGGAAGACACAGCATTTTGAGGTGCGACATGAACAGACGGATCAAACTGAAAAATTCTTTTCTAAATTTGCCGGAGACGGCCTTAGATATGAACTCAGCGATTTTGTATCTATGATAAACGGAAATGATAAGAAAGGGTTTAAGTTGACCCCTAAAGAATCTATGGCAATAGCAGGAATAATTGAGACTTTTCGTCGGAAAGAAAATGTGTCTATCATGAATTATTGATTGAGGTTAAAGATGAAAAAGATAAAAGTATTACAGTTTCCCATAGCCAATGCAATGGGTGGTATTACTCAATATGCTTTACAAAATTGGAATTTTATTGACAAGAAACGATTTAGATTCGATTTTGCAACGAGAAGTAAGACTTTGGATTTTGCAGATGAGCTTACTAAGCAAGGCTGTAAGATTCATTATTTGACTTGTTCATCCGAAGA
>CAZKKX010000157.1:0-6048 GCA_964553505.1 uncultured Eubacteriales bacterium
CCTAATTCATATGAAAGAAATATAAAATATGAAGCTTCTGATAATGAACCACTTGCTATGGTTAAATAATTTATATATTGTTTTGTACTTCCTCTTGAATAGCCCTCAACTATATTAGCCGGCACTGAACTTGCTGCTCTTCGTAGTTGAGATACTATTCCGTAAATCTCATTTTGAGGAAAGTCCATAGTAATTTTATAAATATCCAAAGTAAGCTTATGAGATTTTTCCCATGCTAATATTTTTCTAAATCTACTTTCCAATTTTTATCCCCCTTTAATTACTAACAATCTCTACCCTCTGCCTTATAACAATGGAGATTTTAGAATAAAATCCACCTCCACTAACCTCTAATCCCTAACCTCTAACCTCTATTCGTATACATTTTATCATAATACTCCAAATAGTCTTTGTTGATGACGTTGTTGAGCCAGGTTTGGTTGTTGAGGTACCAGTCGATGGTTTGGGTCATGCCGGTTTCAAAGGTGTATGAAGGGGACCAACCCAGTTCTGTGGTGATTTTTGTGTTGTCGATGGCATACCTTCTGTCGTGGCCCAGGCGGTCTTTGACGTACTTTATTAATTGATAATTGATTAAGCTTGGATCTATAGAGATTGCCGCGCTGCCCTTGCAATGATATGAAACAGAGGTAGTTTCAGTTCGTGGCTTGGAATCTTGGGGACACACCTCTGCAGGACGGTCATTCTCTTTGAGGAATGTCCCCTGTCTTTCATTTTCAATTGAATCACCTTCGCGAGAAAATTTCTTGCGAACTGTATCTATTATTAATTTCACTATGTCTATATTTGCTTTTTCATTGTTTCCGCCGACATTGTAAATTTCACCTGGTTTTCCTTTGTGAAGAACCTTATCGATAGCTGAGCAGTGATCTGTGACATGGAGCCAGTCACGTATTTGCATACCATCTCCATAAACAGGAAGCGGTTTACCTTTTAAGCAGTTAACGATCATAAGAGGAATTAGTTTTTCAGGGAATTGATATGGCCCATAATTATTGGAACATCTTGTGATATTTACAGGTAATTTGAATGTTTCACCGTATGCCCTTACAATCAAATCTGCCGAAGTCTTTGATGCAGAATAAGGACTGTTTGGTGCAAGATTCGTGGTTTCCGTAAACATACCTGTTTTTCCTAAGCTTCCATAAACTTCATCCGTAGAAACCTGAAAATATTTTTTACCTTCTTTATATGTTGGATAACCATTGCTGTCTTTTCCTGTCTGCCAATGTTTCTTAGCTGTATCCAATAGTATTTGAGTTCCCATAATATTAGTTTTTATAAATATAGCAGGATCTTCGATGCTTCTGTCAACATGGCTTTCAGCAGCAAAGTTTATAACATAATCAAAATCTTCCTCCTGAAATAGCTTTTCAAGCAATTGATTATCCGTAACTGATCCTTTGACAAATCTATAGTTTGGATTATTCTCAACCCCTTTGAGATTTTCAAGATTTCCCGCATAGGTCAGAATATCTAAATTGACAATACGATAATCATCATACTTTTTTAACATATAGTGAATAAAGTTTGAACCAATGAACCCGGCACCGCCGGTGATTAGTAATATCTTCAATCCGTTATACTCCTTTCAGGAATAGAGGATAGAGGTTAGAGGTTGAAGAAGGTTTATTAATGAGTGTAAGTATGAGATTGGCAACGTTCTGTAAGAGGATTGCCTCGCTGTGCTCGCAATGTCCCCGGTCTTACTTTATATTATGCGGTATAAGGTACTTTGGTGATAATTGTCATATTGTAGGTTTAGAATGAAACCAAGCTCAAAAATCCGGAGTTCGGGGTCCTAAGCCAAGGTAAGCTCTAAATCTGAAGAAGAGGGTATCTCTCTGTCACTATCCTTTTCCCACACCATAATATTTAAACAACTCTTGTACTGTTTTGTCTTTTGCGTGGATATTTCTTAAATCAAACATGTAATTATCTTTCATCAGTTTTCTGGTTCTTTGCAGATCCATACCTCTAAATCTGTTCCATTCGGTTATAATGACAACTGCATGCGCATCCTTAACGGTCTCATATTCATCTTTGCAGTATTTAATGTGCTCATTAACATCTGAAAAGATAGGTTTCGCTTCTTTCATAGCTCCCGGACAGAATGCTTTGATTCTCGCACCCTTTTGAACAAGTTCATGAATAATCGTTATAGAAGGGGCTTCTCTCATATCGTTGGTTTCAGGTTTGAAAGAAAGACCTAATATTCCAATGGTTTTATTGCTTACAGTTTCCATTATGGAAACAATTTTTTCAACCATTTTCTTTTTCTGTTTCTCGTTTGCTTCAATGGCTCCTTTTATGACCAGCATCTCTTCATCATTTTTTAGTGCCGTATCATAAATAGCTCTGGTATCCTTTGGGAAGCAGCTTCCGCCAAAACCGGGACCGGGATTTAAAAACTTAGGACTTATCCTTCCATCCATACCCATGGCTTTTGCTACTTCCTGTACATCCGCACCTACTTTTTCACACAAGAGAGCCATTTCGTTGATATAGGATATCTTAACGGCAAGAAATGCATTTGCCGCATACTTTATGGTCTCAGCTGTTTCTATATTGGTAAAAATAAATGGTGTATCTTTCAGATAAAGTACATCATAAATTTTCTTCATGATTTCTTTTGCTTTTTCACTTTCACAGCCAATGATAATACGATCCGGTAATTGACTGTCCTTTATGGCTTTTCCCTCTCTTAAAAACTCGGGATTGGATACCACATCAAACTCATAGTTCGCTTTTCTGTTTTCAAGCTGTTTTCTGATGGTTTCTTTTACTTTCTTCCCGGTTCCTACAGGAACAGTGGATTTATCGACAATCACTTTATATTCATTCATATAATGCCCGATGGATTCTGCCGCATTAAATACATAAGTCATATCCGCACTGCTGTCTTCTGCCTGAGGTGTTCCTACTGCAATGAAAATGACTTGGCAGTTTTCAACTGCAAGTTTTAAATCTGTTGTGAACCGGATACGGTCATTTACCTTTTGTAGCAATTCTTTTAAACCCGGTTCATATATGGGTACTTCGCCATTATTAAGCTTGTCTATTTTTTCTTTGTCGATATCCACGCATGTGACTTCAAATCCGAAATCAGCCATGACAGCGCCGTGAACAAGTCCTACATATCCTGTACCGATAATTCCTATTTTCAAAAATATTCACTACCTTTCATATTATGGTTTACGGTCAGTCGCCGACCCGGCATAATGTCATAAACCACAGACCCTTTTCACTTTTTTCTTTATTATATAGTATCTTTCGGCTATTCTCAATTTCAATTTCTTTTGTTCCTTATACCCTGAAATATCCTATCTTTTCTGCATGCCCTAATAAATATAAAAATGCAAAAGCAGGAATTTTAACAATCTGCTGACCTTTAATGTTTTCTACTATTCCAAAATCAGTAGGATTTTTTGTAATAATAAACGCTTTATCTTTCTTAGTAGGCATTGTAATGATAGCATCATCTTTTTTAATCTTTGACTGTTCACGATATTTTACTTCTAACAAAATTTTTCCCCATACTCCTTCAACTACAATATCTATCTCTTTTGCCTTTCCGGCTGTTTGCCTGAAATACCCTACTCTTTCCCTGTTTCTATAATAAAAGGTAGCAACATGCTTATATATTGCTGTTTCTACCATAATGCCCATTTCCTCAGAGTCTGTTACCACATTGTCCAACATAAGCACAGCATTTCTCAAAGCTGCGTCTGCAATATATATTTTAGGCTTTGCTTTTAATACTTTTTTACCATCCAGGTTTATCGGCATACTTTGATAGATAAGATTTGATCTTCTTAAGTGTTCAACATAGTCTTGCAGTGTTGCAATTGATGTATTGTCAAGTTCTTTACTCATAGTTGTGAAGTTGATAATATTTGATGAACAATAACAAAGATACAAAAAAACCTTTTCCAATACCGCCGGATTCCTTATGTTGAAAAGAGACGGAATATCTCTTTTAAGTATCTTATCCACCACATCTTCCCTCAGCATCCGTTGAGAATAAAAATCATCCTGTGACAAAGCAAGCTCAGGAAATCCTCCAACAGTCAGATATCTGTTAAACTGTTTTTGTAAAGGTGATATCTTATTAAATATTTTATTTAATTCTTTTGTCTCTAATTTAGCAAGAGATGTTGGTATAATATTATCGTCTAATTTGGGTTTCTCAACTCCTACAAGCTCGCAATATTCATAAAACGAAAGGGTTGGGACAGAAATAACGCTCCATCTTCCTACTCCGCTTTCATTAATGCCATGTTCTAATACAGGGCTTGCACTTCCGGTAGCACAAACTCTCCACCTTGGTCTGGTATCATAAAAAACTTTAAGCCATTTTTCCCAATCTGATGCATATTGGATCTCATCAAACAATAGATATACATCTTCTCCCATACTGACATTATTCATATAAAGAGTCATTATCTCTTCCATATTAGTAAATTTTAATAATGGATTATCAAAGGAAAGGTAAAGAATATTTCTTGGATTTACATTGTTGTCCAATAAATACTTCATTATCTGATATAGAATAGTGGTTTTCCCTACACGACGGGCACCTGATATTACTACATATCTTCTTAACTCTCTATGCATAAAGCTTTTTAAAGCCTCATAATATGCAAATCTCTTAATAGGCTTTGAATAGCTCTCAGGAATAGAACCATCTCTCCACCATATATTATATGAATACATCAATTTTAATATATTTTCACTTGTTGCAATTGCCATCAATCAACACCTCCTTAATATATTTTAAAGTATATTATGTATTATGTCAAAAAAAATACAAAGTATACTTTGTATTTTTTTAATTATTATCACGGTTATGCTTACCAATCAAGACTTATCGCCATAACATTAGAAACAGCAGGGTCTCACGGAAATGCACCTCTATCGAAGGATAGAGGGTCAGGGAAATTGATAACAAGAATTGATAATTTACAATTATGGTGGGGTTTGTTCCAAAACCTTCATTCACTAACCTCTAACCTCTTTAATTTATCGCATACATACACAACTTCTTCTTCGGTCAAGTTTGTAGAGCATGGGACATTGAGAATCTTTGCTTCGTAATACAATGCTTTTTCTATTTTATAGGTTTGACAGTCTTCATAGGGTTTTTGTTTATGTATAAGCCGCCACAGAGGGCGGGATTGAATGCCTGCATTGTTGAGTATGATCAGCAGTTCATCTCGGCTCATGCCGTATTTTTCTTCATCAATTAGAATAGAATAGAACCAGTGGTTTGCTCTGATGCCTTCTTTGAACGGTAGGAGTTTAATGCCCTTACATTTGAGATTGTCGGAAGAAATTTTGCTTTCATCAAAATTTCTACATTCATTCTCAATTTTCAATTCTCCATTGTCAATTGATCTGTCCTCTGACCCTCTGTTACCTGTCAGCAGTTCTTTATAAAGATTATAGTTTCTTATTTTGGTTTCGATGAAGCCTTCAAGTCTGTCTATCTGGTCAACGCCGAGAGCGGCTTGAATATTCAGCATCCTATAGTTGTATCCGATTTCGTCATGCACAAAGTATAAGGAATCGTTCTTAGCTTGCACACCTAAATAACGTGCTTTATCAAGATATTCTTTTTTATTGGATACGATCATACCGCCGCCGCCGGTTGTGATGATTTTGTTTGCATTGAAAGAGTATATGCCTATATCACCGATAGTGCCTGCATATTTTCCTTTATATTTTCCTTCTGTGTAGTAACTGCCCAAAGCTTCCGTTGCATCTTCTATAACTTTCAAATTATACTTCTCGGCTATTGTCATGATTTTTTCCATATCTGCCAGGTTGCCGAAGACATGAACAACGATGATAGCTCTGATTCTTTTGCCGGTAGATTTGTTTACGAGTATCGTTCGAGGTTGGGGGGTCGGAGGGTCAGAGGGTCGGAGGGTCAGTGGATCAGTGGGTCGGAGGGTCAGTGGGTCAACCTTCTGCCCTTCTATCCCTCTATCCTTCTGCCCTTCTATCCCTCTATCCTTCTGCCCT
>CAZKKX010000158.1:0-5978 GCA_964553505.1 uncultured Eubacteriales bacterium
TCTTTAATCTCTGAAGAACAGGCCAAAGATTTATATGAAGATGAGGACAAATGGATTGTTTCTCGTATAAATACCATATCCGAAGAAGTAACTATGAATATGGAAAAATTTGAACTGGGTATGGCTGCGCAGAAGATTTATGATTTTATTTGGAATGAGTATTGTGATTGGTATATAGAGATGGTTAAGGCAAGGCTTTATGGAGAGGATAAGAACGATAAAGCGGTTGCAATATTTGTATTAATAAAAGTTTTAAAAGATATGTTAAAACTTTTACATCCATTTATGCCTTTTATTACAGAGGAAATTTGGAGATACCTACCTGAACAGGAATCTATGTTGATAAAAGCATCATGGCCACAATATGATGAAAAATTTTCTTTTGCATCAGAAGTAGAAAAAATTGAATTGATGATGGAAGTGATTCGAGGCATCAGAAATATCCGGGCAGAAGCAGAGACGCTTCCCTCAAAAAAACTTAAAGCTGTTATTTTGGCTGACGGTAAAGCATACGAATATATATCTACGGGAGAAAGGTATATTAAAAATTTAGCCAATATTTCTGAAATAATAATCACAGGTGAAAAGAACCAAATACCGGAAGATGCCATGTCGGCTGTTGTCAAAAATGTAGAAATTTATATTTCTCTGGATGAACTTATTGATTTTAAGGCCGAACTTGAGAGACTTGAAAAGGAAGAAGAGCGATTACAGAAAGAGTTGGAACTGGTGGAAACAAAACTGTCCAATGAAAGTTTTATTTCTAAAGCTCCGGAAAAAGTAGTAAATGCTGAAAAAGAAAAGAAACATAAGTATCATGATATGATGCAGAAAGTTTCGGAACGATTGGAAATTGTAAGAAAGAAGATCGGATAAATTATATGAAGGATATTGATGTTATCAACAAAATCCATAGCTATGGGCGGTTTGGAAGCAGATTAGGGCTTGAGAGAATGAACAAGCTCCTTGAACTTTTGGACAATCCTCATTATAACCTGAAAGTGATACATGTAGCAGGAACAAACGGAAAAGGTTCCGTTTGCAGATATATTTATTCTATTTTAAAGGAGCAAGGCTATAAAACAGGTCTATACACATCACCATTTCTTGAAAGATTCACAGAGAGAATTGAATATGACGGTAACGAAATTGGTGAAGAAGATCTTATTCAATGTGCAATGCCTGTCTTTGAGGCAGCTGACAAGATGGTATCGCAGGGTTTTGACAGTCCTACGGAATTCGAAATTGTTACAGCTATTGCATTTTATTATTATGAAAAAGTTAAAACGGACTATTTGATTCTTGAAGTGGGACTTGGCGGAAGAGGCGACGCAACAAACGTTATGGAATATCCTGTTGTATCGGTTATAACAACTATTTCCTTAGAGCATACACAATATTTAGGCAATTCGTTAAGTGAAATTGCTTTTGAAAAAGCGGGGATTATAAAACATGGATGTCCTGTTGTAACGTCCGTTCAGAATGATAAAGCTTTAAAGGTAATAGAAAAAAGAAGCAATGAAGAAGAATGCTTATTAATAAAAGTACCTTTTGATGGAATCAAGAATATAAAAAGTTCGATTTTAAGCTGTTCATTTGATTTTCTCTTTGAAGGCCATATTTATTCTGATCTTGAAACAGTTATGATGGGCAGGCATCAGATTGAAAATGCGGTCACTGCCGTTACAACAGCAGAAGCTCTTAAAAAACAAGGGGTCTGTATTGATGAGAGATCAATATATGAAGGATTGAGAAAGGCGAAGCAAAACGGCAGATTTGAAATTTTATCACTGAAACCTATGATTATTATTGACGGAGCTCATAATATCGAAGGGATAGAGGCTTTGAAACATACGATTTCTCAATTATTTAAAGATAAAAAGATTTTGCTTTGTATTGGCATAGTGAAAGATAAAAATATACCAGAAATCATTGAAACCATTCTTCCGCCTATTGAGGAGGTCATCGTGACCGAACCTGAAAATGATCGAAAAATGGATGCCCATCAATTGAATGAGCTGGTACAAAAACATAATAAAGCAAGCGTGCCTATCCCCGATATCATAAAAGCGTGTGAGTATGCTTTAGAGAGAAGCTCTGAATTTGATGTTGTTCTTTTCACAGGCTCATTATATATGATTGGCAAGGTGAGAGGATATATCAGGAAGATAAAAGATAATAAATGAAAGATAAAAATTAAGGAGATTTTGTTATAGGCAAAATCTTTTTTCAGAACTCAGTCTAACCTTGCTTTTTCTTCTTATAGACCCTGAGTGCTTGTGCAAGTTGGTCGGGGCATGATGTGTTTCTGCCTTTACATTTGATTCCTTCGACTTTTTTTATTACTTCATCTACATCCATTCCATTAAGGAGTTTACTCAGTACTTTGAGATTGCCATCACATCCTCCTTCATAAGAAATATTTATTACCCTGTTTCTGGAATCTACATCAAACACAATTTTCTTTGAACAAGTCCCTGTTGTTTTATATGCATACATAAAATCTTTCCTTTCTATAGTAAACTCTCAATAGATATATTCACAAACCGTGTATATATACCATATTATGATATATAATTTCTTCCTTTGGGGTGATGTGATGAGGCAGGACATTGGCAATATTGTTGCAGTAACAAGTACTGGTGAAGATAAAATAATACTATTTGATAAAGATGGTTTTGAAATCATTGAAGAGTTTCAATTGACAACATCTGACGGAGAGTCCGGTTCAAACAATTATTTTGGTCCTCATGGGTTTGCAATGGACGCTAATAAAAAATATATGTATGTTGCAAATTCTTATAATGGAAGTGTTAGCGTAATTGATATGTTGGCAGGTAAAGTAATTGAAAGTATATATGTGGGAACTTCCCCTTGTCATTTGGATATATGTAAAAGAAATAATTATCTCTATGTTTCAAATTATGATTCTGATACAGTATCTGGGATCGATTTGCAAAAAAATGCAGTCGCTGTTCAGATACCTGTAGATAGAATGCCACATGATATTCATGTGAGCAATGACGGAAAAAAAGTTTATGTATCATGCCTTGGGTCGGAAGAAATAATTATCATTGATACGGATAAGAATAATATTTGTGGGCATATTTATCTGGAATGCTGTGCCATGCATATAAAAACATGCAGGCACAATTTAAATATGTTTGCTTGCTGCAGTAAATTCAACTGTGATAATCAAGGAATTGTATGTATTATTGACATGGCTCTGGAAAAGGTTGTAAAAAAAATCAAAATAGGTATGTATTTAACGGATATTGCGTTAAGAGAGAAATCAAAAGAGATTATTCTATTAGATGCCGAGACTAACTATATATATAAGTTAAATATGGACAATGGAAACTTAATTGGGAATAATGAAACTGGCAGCTTTCCCAGCTGTCTCGGAATTGACGAAGAAAAAAAAATTGCAATTGTTGGAACACATATTGATAATACCATTGAGATTTATGATTTAGACAGTCTTAATAGAATTAAACGAATAAAAGTAGGAAAAGATTTGAATTATATAAGTCCCCTTATTCAGTAACAATATCAAATATTTTTTTGAAATATTTTGATGAATTTTTTTTCCAGTTTCTGCATAAGATTTCGGCTTGCTCCTTTGTACCGACATTTAATCTTAAGTCAATAAGAGGAGTGCCTTTTTCAATAGCCATTAAATAAACAATGTATTCGTGCTCACCAATCATAACATAATTTGTTATAATTTCACTATCTTTTTTAAATTGATTTTTCTTTACTTCTATTTCCATATCGATGATATTTTTCATATCCTGAGTAATTAGTTTTTGAAAAAGTTCAAGTGTTTGCTGGCCTTTTTTAGTAATTAGGTAAAAACTATATTTTTCAGAAGTGTTATACTCAATCATTTGAGAAGAAATCAGTTCTGAAAGATGTTGCTTGAAAATAAAATAATTCATAAATTCTTTTTCCAAAATGAATTGAATAAATTGGGATTCTGTCAATGGTATTTTAAATTTATGTATTATATATAATATCATGATTTTGTTCTCTGCGATTTTAATATTTTCACGATTCATATGTACTCCTTTGTAAAAAATGATTAATTCAATTATAGCGCACATATAAGAAAAGGGGAAACGATTTAAAATAGATATAAATATGAGGAGAATAATTTTCTCCTCATATTTTGCTTTCTAAGACTGGTTTTGCTGGTTCATTCCGGTGCTTCCTGCCATATTTCTTTCAGCAGTTTCTACTAATTTTTTTGTCATGTACCCACCTACATAACCATTTTGTCTGGAAGTAAGATTTCCTTTGTCTGTATTTTCATAATTCGAGAGACCAAGCTCATTTGCTATTTCTGTTTTCATTTGATTCAAGGCTGCTCTTGCTTCCGGAACTACACTTCTATTATTGTTTCTTGACATTTTACTTCCTCCTTTTTATAAACATTATTTTTAACTTATTCAGATTAAATTTTTAATCTTGTACTAATAATTTGTCCATTATAATATGAAATTATGATGACAGTTTTTCTTTAAGCATGTGAGATAAAACAGAAATAGAATATTTTTCATTTTGAGTTTTTTATAAGAGAGTAGTAAAAATCAAAGGTTTATTATATAATATTTTTAAACTATATTTCTGACTTGAGGGGGATTTTCAAATAAAATGAAATCTAAATTATTAGTCGTTGTAATTATTACTTTAATTTTTTTTCTATTGTTAGTAAGTTGTTCCAAAAATAAAGAAACAGTTTCAATAATTGATAGTGAAGATATGCCGGAACAAATCTCACAGGAAACGGAAGTGGAAGAGCAACCCGATAGTTCAAATATAGATTTCCGGAAAATTAAACCAAATGAGGCTGGACAGGTGATGGTATTGATGTACCATAGTATAGGTGAAGAAGAAAAAGAGTTTACCAGAACACCAGAGAATTTTTGGAAAGATTTGGAAATTTTATACGAAAAAGGTTATCGCCCGATTAGTTTGAAGGATTATGCAGAAGGGAATATTGATATTGAAGCAGGATTCTCACCAGTGGTAATAACCTTCGATGATGGAAATCAAAACCAATTTAATATTATTTCTGAAGAAGGCGGCACTTATACCATTGACCCTCAATGTGCGGTAGGAATTTTAATTGATTTTCATGAAAAGCATCCGGACTTTCCCTTAAAAGCTACTTTTTTTGTAAATGGTGGTGTTCCTTTTGGACAGAAGGAATATCTTGACTATAAGCTAAATTTTCTAGTAGATCAAGGAATGGATATAGGGAATCATACAGCATCACATTTTGATTTTACCAATTGCACTGATTCAAAGAGCATAGAAAATGAAATATGGACAGTAAAAGAAAAAGTAGAAGATATCGTAAGAGGTTATAAGGTTGAAACATTATCCCTTCCTTATGGGTCGAAACCCAAAAAAGATGAATCATTGTTTCAATATATTGTGGAGGGTAAGGAGCATTCATATTATAACATTGCAATTGTTGAAGTAGGCTGGGACCCATACAAATCACCTTACACGGTTGACTTTAATCCTTTTGGTATCCATCGTGTAAGAGCAAGTGATTTACAGGAATATGTTAAAGGAACCGGAATCTACGACTGGATAGACAGATTGGAAAAAGGGGAAAGACCTAAATATATTTCGGACGGTGACCCTGACAAAGTGACTATTCCCGAAGAGTACAAAGAACAAATTGATTTGCAAAAAATTGGAGATCGTGATGTTGTGACTTATATTTTGGAGGACTCGGAATAGGATAAGTGTAAGTGTAAGATCTTTTTATCTTGTGGTTTATATTGTAAAATCAATACAATAGAAAATGAAAGAGGTAATTAATCATGAAGAACGGTATTCTTGTTATTAATGGACCCAATATCAATCTTTTAGGAAAGAGAGAGATAAATGTCTATGGTAATGAAACTTATGAAAATTTATGTGAACGGATAGATAATTTTGCAAAGAATCATAATATTGAT
>CAZKKX010000159.1:0-5977 GCA_964553505.1 uncultured Eubacteriales bacterium
AAAAGAATATTTATACTACAGTATTCAATTGTCTACAATTTCGAAAAGAAAATATTTCTTTTTGATAATTTCTACAATAGGTTTATTGAATGATTTCCACCGATCGGCTTGAGGGAATCCATAAAACACTTGCATCTAATTTTTCTGAAACATATCTGACAGGCATCAAAGCCCTGCTGTCTTTTATAATAGGCGCCGCATCCGAGCCCTCAGGGATTTCCCCTATCTCCAGCACTATTTGCCTATTATCGGCTATAATTATCACCTTTCGTTCCTCTGCAACCCACTGGACATCCGCTCCTAATGATTCCGAAATAAACCGAACAGGAACCATGGTACGGCTATCGATAATCATCGGCGGGACATCCAGGTTCTTTTCTTCTCCGTCCACTGTAACCATAGGGCTGTCAATCTGCAATCTGATTTTTTTTAATTGCTCCGCCCGCATCACTCCATAGTATGAAAAATGCTCGGTATAAAAAATAAAGGCTCCCGTCTCCGCATCATAGCTGCCTCCTATTTTAACAGGTGCGATATTTCCCTCCTCATCTGTCTCATATCGAATAGCGCTGATATTTTCTAATTCCTTCATGTTTAAACCTTCCGGTATGGAGATGCTGACCTTTACAGGCTCGATAAAATTATTGATCTCTTCTTCTTCAATATTCCCTTTATCGTCTGTATGAATGATATGAACGGATAAATCTACCAGCCTTCCTCCAATATCAAACAGGCTCTTCATCCTTTCCTGATCTGCCTTTTTCAGCAATTTCTCTTTTTCTTCTTCCGTTATTATATTTACTTTTATTTGAACATAAGTATTTTCTGCATTCATTCCATCATGTAGCACTTGTTTTGAAATAGATGCCGAACCAAATTCAACACTTATATCTTGATTTTTTATTGTCAGATTCATTTCTTTCTCCGATAACGATTTTAATGTGCCGGGGGATAAATAAGCTTTGCTGCCAGGATTCTTCTCAATATCCAGAATCGCTTTGCCATGCCGGTTTATTGAATCTGAAAGCATTTTTTCGTCCTTTTCCTTTGATTTATTGATATCTTTAACCTCTTCCAGTTCTTCTTCCGATTTACTTGCGTTTTCTATTAAAGAGTTTAATGTCGGTCCGCGATCTGAAGGACCGTCTGCATAAAACCATATGACAACATCCTTATCATCCAGATAACAATTATCTGCCGAAACACTTTTTATACTGTTGTTCACTTTATATTTCCACCCTGCTAATCCGGTTGTTTCTTTTTCTTCCAATCCGTTTATCTCATAAACATAAGACCCTCTGCATTTGTATCCTATATCGCCGGCATCCAACGCATCCATAACGGTAAATCCGTCCTCTTCTTCATCTCTCAGTTTAAGAACATCGGCGAATATGATTTCATCATCGATACCTGAAATATATAGTGTGATTCGGATATAACTCGGCCTCTCTTCAATCTCTCCCGAATTTGATCCTCCTTCAACGGTTACTTCTACCAATCTTTTAATACTGCTGAACTCTGCCGTGACAATAGCCGTACCCTTTGCTTTTCCCGTTATTTTTCCTGTGCCGTCAATACTTGCCACATTTCCATTTGAAGCAATAGACCAGTTTACTAATTCCGGATTTAAATCATCAAGACCTGAACCAAATCTGCAGACTCTCAAATTGCATCGGTATTCATCCCCTATTTCCATTTCTACATCAGAAGGATATATCACCATGTCAATAACTGTTTCTGAAGCCAACGGTGCTTCATTTATGAGATGGTAAGCTTCAAGAATCAATGTGTTATTCCCGATACCGCCGTAATTTCCGAATTCTCCATCATCATTCAAAGCATGGTTCTGTAAATAATTCACTGCATCATCCCATACCTTGCTGTCTCTCATCCCTAACAGGTCCAAAGTAATGATCATCTCCGCCGTATTCGTGACCGCATCATCCCAAGCGCCGACTGCAAAACTCCCATCTACCTGTTGCTGTTTTAAAAGCCAATTCAAACCAATATTTTTTCTGTTATTGATTTCATTATCAGAAGTAATATCATATAAGTACTGTAAAACCCTTACGCCCTGTATGCTGCTGATAAAATCCGGAGCCCAGGGTCCTGTTTGCTGCCAATCGCCCGAGGAAACCTCAACCCATCCAAACGCACCCCAAGCTCCGTAAACGTCACCTGCCGAGTCTTCTATGTTTTGCTCTATCATAACATAATTTTTACAAGCAACCAAATCAATTTCAGACAAGGCTCCAATCTTACACAGCATGTCATATACAGGCATATTTACAAATATATCACCGAATCCAAATACCCCTGTAGTTACATCCTGCTGATCCTGTATCTTGCTCAACAGACTATCCGCCCTGCCGATTTCGCAGTATTCTTTCGCTGCCAGATAAGTCTGAGTCAAAGCTTTTCCATCAATAGCAGCACCCGACCTGTTTTCATCGATTAATTCAAGAGTCTCTGCTTTCAGGTCCGTTCCTTCTCTTTCCCACAGACTCGTATCGGCTCCTTCCTTTTCAAGAACATAGACATCATACGCTGTCATATTCCCCAAGCTGTTATCCACTGTCGTGCCGTTTTGATATTCCGAATAATTATTACTTGCCGCTATCCGGGCCAAATCAGTTCCTTGGGCATATGTTTCAATATCATAAATGGATATTAAAGAAAACAGCAAAAGGATAATCAAAGAATAATTTATCAGTTTTTTCATTACAGGTTTTTTAAATATAAACATAATTTCCCCCATTTATTAATTTTTAATTAATTTATAGACCGCTTCAGAACACTGAACTCTTGTAGCATAAGCTTCAGGGCGGAATTTCGTATATAACAGGTCTTTTTCTTCTGCAATCTGCACATATCCGTCATACCAATTGTCCCCACGGATAACTGAAGCCTCGTCTTCAAGCCCTTTGACCCTAACAAGAATCGCTGCAATCTCAGATCCTTTAATCTTCCCTTCCGGTGCAAAATAATCACCAGAAACTCCTTGGATCCATTCCTTTTTTACTGCCACATTGACTATCTTATTTGACCAATGATCTTTTAGATCTTTAAACTTATTATTTTCCAATACTGCCTGATCCTGCAGATTCATTCCGTAAACGACAAATTTACAGAACTCTCCTCTTTTTACAGAATCGCCCGGTCTGAAAGTATTATCAGGATATCCAGATATAATATTCTTTTTGGCCAGTGCCATTATAGCTTCATAGGCCTCATGATCATTACCTAAATCCACAAAATTCATTTCATTATGCAGCCTATCAAATACAGAAGTCCCTTTGCGATAATCGGCAAGTGCTAAAAGACCGTGCCAGGTTGCCATGTAATTAGATTTCTTAATAGACTCCAAGTGCATGAAAGAGCCATCCTGAAGTCTGAATTTCATCAAATCATCGTATAACCCCTCATCCACATCCAGTCCCAGCTTTATCCTGGCTAAAATATACCAGGCGTATGCCTCACAACTTTCTTTTCTGCTCAAATTGTTTTCTATGTATGTAACGACCCGTTTGACTTCATCGGCATCCCTGTCCAGCCCCAGAATATCATAGGCAATCAAAGCCATTGAAGATATATCCAGATCCGAAGTATCCATGCCTGAATATATGGGAAAACCGCCATCCCTATTCTGATTCTCTTTGAGCCATTTTAATGCCGATGCTTTGTCATATTTCTCATAATCCGCTGCATATAGAGAAATGATTCCCCAAATATGGGAATTAATCAGCTCTTCACCTGTTCCATCAATAAAATCGGAAATTTTACCGCTTTCCAATTGACATTCCGTCAACTTTTCTCCAACATCCAGTACATTTTTCCCGGATGCCAAAGCGCCTAAAAGATATCCTTCAAAGTCAGTTGTTAATTCCGACTCTACCTTCTCGAGATTACCGCTTATGGGGTTGTCTACGGCATAAAGTGCCAGAAGGCCCCAATGATCCGGATCCTGTTTTTTTAAATAGTCCTCAGTGGGTTTTAAATTATTCCCATGAACAATATTTGTCATCAAAAGCACAAATACAAAAATATACAGAATAATTTTTCTCATATTCTCTCCTCCATCTCAATATTTTCGTTATTATTCTTTATATCAACAATTTGCATATATGATAATCTCTTTTTAAATCGACTTAAAATCAGTATAAAGTCTTTTCCAAAAAAGAATGTAAAAACAAAATTACCTGCAGCATGCATCATATCCAGATAAAATGATGCTGCATTTATAGCAATAAAACTTTTAAGATTTAAAGGGTATATAAAAAACAGCCAATGCCATAGATTCATTATATAATCAAATGCAAATCCCCAGAAAAAAGCAAAAATGCTTAAAAATATCCGTGAAGGTGTTCTTCTTATTTTCCCCATGAGACCCGATCTAAACCCAACCAGCCCCCAAGCCAACATCTGCCACGGTTCCCATGGACCATGCCCGAGAAATGTATTGGATACCAATGTTGCAAAAGCTCCTACTACAAACCCATGCCCCGGTCCCAGAACATATCCGGATACCATGATTAGAAATGTTGTCGGCTGCACATTAGGAAAAGCTGCAAAGGGAACCCTGCCGATACCAGCCAAAGCAGAAAGAGTTGCAATCAAGGAAATCTCCTTCAATGATGTTTTTTTTCTTTCATAGGAAATAAAAATCCCTAATAAAGAAATGACCAATATGATAGCCGACAAAATCCCATAGTTCATTGGTGCTTCCTCCCGATAAGTGTAAATGGAAATATAAGTGTTATAAGTGTGAGTGTGAGTTTTAAAATGGAGATTTTGTAAAACAAAATCATCCTTCAATCTTAAATCTTAGATATTAAATTGCTGCTAGCCCGCAAAGCGTCCTCTATGGTCAAAATACCGTCTGCAAGTCCGTGAAACAACTTTTTCATTTGAGTTGTATAGTAAAAGCCTGAAGATAGGACTTGATAAGTCTGTGCATTTTCAACAATTGTCCCTTCATTAACCAAGCATACTTTTGTACAGTATTTTGCAACAAATTCTATATCATGGGTTACGATTATAATAGTTTTCCCGTTTATTTGAAGCTTTTTTAGCATTTGTCCCAAAACATCTTTTAATCTACGGTCCAATCCCCTGGTAGGCTCATCCAAAAGAATCAATCCGGGATGTGAAACCAGAATCGAAGATAGCGCCACCCTCTGTTTTTCTCCCCCGCTTAAATCTCTGGGGTTCTTATCTTTAAGGTGAACCAAATTCAGATCCTCTAAAATGCTTTCTATTCTCTCACTCTCTTCTATTTTATTGATATCTAAAGTAAATTTTAGTTCCTCGTATACGGAATTATTAAACAAATAATCATTAGGGTTTTGGGATAAATATCCGGTTTTTTCTTCATTGACAATCTTTCCCGAAGAAGGTTTTAGCAAACCGCTAATTATTTTCAGCAAAGTTGTTTTGCCGCTACCGTTGGGACCTATAACACCTACCACCTCATTCTTTTCTATCTCAAGATCCATATTATTGATAGCCTGTATACCATTATCATATTGTAAATAGACTTTTTCTAATTTTACCGCAATAGGATTTGGTTCCTTTGTTCGTGAAGTCTCCTTCCTTTCAGGCATGCTCTTAAATCCGGTCGTTTCCAGAAGTCTTTTCCGACCGTCTTTAATGGTACTTGGGAGGTTCTCATATCCTGAAAGTGCAAAGAATCCTGAAACTGAAGGTAAAAACCCGGATTCTTTTTTTCTGCTCCACAAAGTGAATTCTTCAGGTGTTCCGTCAAAAGATATCTCCCCGTCTTTCATGAACAGAACTCTGTCAGCCAAATGGAAGCACCGATCTATTCTTTGTTCAATCAAAATGATAGTGTATCCCAGTTCTTTATTTAATCTTTCTATTACATGAATAATCTCATCTGCCGCAGCAGGATCAAGCTGTGAGATGGGCTCATCAAAAACGATAAACAAATGTCCCATGGCCAACGCGGTGCCTATGG
>CAZKKX010000160.1:0-5937 GCA_964553505.1 uncultured Eubacteriales bacterium
CACAGATACAGGGAAGAGGTGGAAGTAGCATTAAGGGGTGAAATTGGGAAGGGAATAAGAAAAAGCAGTACCATTGGCATTGACTATATGTACATCGCTTTAGCTTTTGGAGAAGACGGACATATTGATGGTGTAACACGTATCGCCTTTCCTTTATATCGATTAAAAGAAATTAACGGTAAAATAGGTGTTTCCATATTTATTGCATCAATCGCAGCCCTTTTTTCAGCTATCACCATAGGCATTCTTTATTCAGGAAAAGTCACAAGACCCATTGCTAGTTTAACAGAATATGCGCAAAAAATTTCAGACGGTCATTACGAGGAAAAGGTGTATATTAAAACAGGTGATGAAATAGAAGTTTTAGGGGATGCCTTAAATAAAATGGGCAGACGTCTAAGTGTTTCTATTGAGAAGCTGGTTGAGAACAACAGTAAGCTTTCTTCTATTCTTTTCAGCATGAAAGAGGCTATGATTGCCATTGACATGGATTATAAACTGATTCTCATCAACCATTCCGCCAAAGAATTGTTTCATATTGGTGAAGAGGCTTTGGGTCAACACCTGTTAAAGGTCGTAAGAAATAATCAACTCCATATGTCCTTTCAAGATATCCTTGAAAAAAAGGAAATAGGAGAAAAGGAAATTGATTATGGAGAAAATGAAATATTAAAAATTCATACCAGTTATATATATAGTGAAAAGGATCACAGCAAAATAGGTGTATTGGCACTGGTTGAGAATATTACACAGATAAAAAGATTGGAAAATATGAGAAAGGACTTTGTTGCCAATGTATCCCATGAGTTAAAAACGCCGCTAACTTCTATTAGCGGGTTTATTGAAACTTTGCAAAGTGGTGCGTCAGAAGATTCGAAGGTTAGAAAGAGGTTTTTGGATATAATTTCTATAGAAACATCCAGGTTAAAAAGATTGATTGAGGATTTACTGATCTTATCCGATATCGAGAGCGGAAGAGCCGTGTATAAGGATGAACAAGTCAATGTGAATAAGGCAATTGAAGAAGTATTAACGTTAATGAATAATGAAATATGCAAGAAAAATATCAAAATCTATAAAGATTTTCCTGACGAAAAAATTATTATGGAAAAGAGCAATGCTGATAGATTCAAACAAATGATATTGAATATCATTGATAATGCAATCAAATATTCTCACGACAATGGGTGTGTCCGGGTCTATCTTTTAAAAGGCAGAGACAATTTTTCAATATTTGTAAAGGATGAAGGGATAGGAATTGCTGAAGAAAATCTGTCCAGACTTTTTGAAAGATTCTACAGAGTCGATTCGGCCAGAACAAAAAAGGCAGGGGGGACAGGATTAGGACTTGCCATTGTCAAGCATATAGTTATTTTATTTGATGGTACTATTAATGTTGAAAGTGAAGAAGGAAAGGGAACAACTTTTAAAATTACTCTTCCAAGACAGTAAGTTTATTTTACAAGTTTTTAACAATTGCTTTATCCGTTTTTAACAATCGATTAATATACTTGAACTTGAAAATAGAAATAAAAAACGGAGGAAAGCAAAATGATAAAAAGAATACTATCAGTTGGATTGATTTTAATGATGGGTTTGTTTTCACTTATTGGGTGCGGTGGAGGACAGGAAACTGCTGTTGAAGATGATGCTCCGGAAGAAATACTATCCGGCAAAATCATAATTGCGGGTTCGACGTCGGTACAACCATTATCGGAAGAAATTGCTTCAGCCTTTATGAATAAATACCCTGAAGTATCTGTTGAAGTTCAGGGCGGAGGGTCAAGTGTAGGCGTGAAATCTGCGGCAAATAAAGTGGCAGATATCGGTGCGGCTTCAAGAGAAATTAAAGAATCTGAAAAAAGCTATGGTCTTGATGAGTATGTTATTGCTAAAGATGGTATTGCAGTAATTGTAAATCTCGGTTGCGGTGTTGATAACCTTAACATGGAACAAATTAAAAGAATATTTATCGGAGAAATCACAAATTGGAATACCGTTGGCGGTTCAGATGCAGACATCATTGTAGTAAGCCGTGAAGAGGGTTCCGGAACAAGAGGCGCTTTTGTTGAAATAACAGGAGCAGAAGGTGATGAAGGAGATATGACCACTGCTAATGCATTGGTTCAGCCATCAACCGGAGCTGTGAAACAGACTGTTGCCAATACCCCTGATTCCATAGGATATATTTCATTAGGTGCTTTGGACGATACTGTAAAATCATTAAAGGTGGAAGGCGTTGAATCCACAAACGAAAATATCCTGAATAACTCCTATAAGATCGCAAGACCTTTCAATTATCTTACAAATGGAGAAATATCTGAAGTTGTACAAACATATATTGATTTTGTATTCAGCGCCGAAGGGCAGGAAATTGTAGCAAAAGAGTTCATACCTGTTAAATAAAAAGAAAAAAGTACCGGTTAAAAAAGTCCGTACTCAAGTGAGTGCGGACTTTATCATGATTTAACATAGAATTAACATTTTATTAAAGTTGAATTAATATGGAAAGAATATCATGATTCGTATAATGAACCTTAGAAGTAATGGAGGCATATGATGAGGGCATTTGAAAATGGTATAGAAAAACTATTGATTGTATGTGCGATAACCGCTACGCTGTCTGTGATTCTGATAACGGTATTCATATTTAAAGAGGGTATTTCCGTATTAAGTGACTATGGAATAATAAACTTTATTTTTGGCACAAAATGGAGCCCTACAAATGGTTATTATGGTATATTACCTTTGATTGCCGGTTCTTTATCTGTTACCATCGGAGCTTTGGTCATAGGGATACCTACCGGTGTGGCATGTGCTATATTTTTATCCCAAGTGGCACATAAAAAAACAGCTAAAATATTGAAATCGGCAGTAGAATTGTTGGCAGGTATCCCTTCGGTGGTTTATGGTTTTTTTGGTTTGTCCGTATTAGTCCCTGCCATTCGGAAGTTTATACTGCCGGTTATACTATTATTTAATGAAGATGTTGCAACTTCAGGCTTTAGTATTCTTGCAGGAGCTATAATTTTGGCTATCATGATTTTGCCCACCATTGTAAGCATTTCTGAAAATGCAATCAGTTCGGTGCCTGCTGAATATAAAGAAGCTTCTCTGGCATTAGGGGCTAACCGGCAGGAAACCATTACAAGGATACTGGTACCTGCCGCAAAATCCGGTATTGTTACGTCTATTATCTTAGGAATGGGCAGGGCCATTGGTGAAACCATGGCAGTTATTCTGATTACCGGAAATAGGCCGAAAGTTCCCGGGAGTATACTGGATTCGGCAGCTACCTTAACCGGAACCATAGCAATGGAAATGGGGTATGCAGCACCGGAGCACCAAAAAGCTTTATTTGCTGTTGGGATTGTTCTTTTTGTTATTATTATGCTATTAAATTCATTTGCTAATTTTACGCTTCATAGATTGGGAGGACAGGCAAATGACTAATTATGAAGAAACGTTGGAATTGGTGTTGAATGAAAATTCCCGTAAAAAATATCAATGGAAGAGCCATTTGTTTTATATATTCATATATCTTATGGCTATTATTACAATCCTTGTTTTAGTTACGATTATCGGATATATTCTGGTAAATGGAATAGGACATATTAATTGGGAGTTTCTGACCCGTGAGCCTAAAAATATGGGAAGGGAAGGCGGCATTTATTCAATAATTGTGGGGACTTTATATCTGACAGCAGTTTCAATTGCCGTTTCGGCGCCTTTAGGAGTCTTGGCTGCAATATATTTTGCGGAGTATGCTAAAAAAAGCAGATGGATCAAGACCATTCGTTTCGGAACAGAGATTCTTGCAGGAATTCCTTCAATCATATTTGGCTTATTCGGTTTTACTTTTTTTGTGATTTTTTTAGGGTTTAGATGGTCCATTCTTTCAGGAGGATTGACTCTATCAATGATGATATTGCCTACTTTGATTAGGGCAACTGAGGAATCTATCAAAACAGTACCGAGAACTTATAGGGAAGGAAGTTTATCTTTAGGGGCTACCAAATGGCAGACCATTACTAAAGTGGTACTGCCCGATTGCCTTCCTGGAATTTTAACAGGTCTGATACTGGGAATAGGCAGAGCGGTCGGAGAAACGGCAGCAGTGATGCTTACCGCAGGAAGTTCTTTGGGACTTCCCGAGTCGCTGATGGATCCGGCCCGAACTATGTCGGTTCATTTATATATTCTGGCTTCAGAAGGGCTGTCAAAGGAAAAAACATTTGCTACAGCATCAATATTGATCATATTGGTATTGTTTATCAATATCATTGCAAACAAAGTGGTTCAAAGATATATCAATAAAGCAGGGGTTTGATTGGAGGAAAAAGAATGAATACAAAAATGAAAATAGAAAACCTTAATTTGTATTATGGAAATTTTCAGGCACTGACAGATGTAAACATGAATATATACGAAAAAAGAATTACGGCTCTTATCGGACCATCCGGTTGTGGCAAATCTACTTTTTTAAGAACTCTGAACAGAATGAACGACTTGATTGATTCTGTCAAGATCGAGGGCGATGTATTATTAGATTTTCAGGATATTTATAATAAAGATTATGATATTATCCGGTTAAGAAAGAAGGTTGGAATGGTTTTTCAAAAACCTAATCCATTCCCAAAATCTATATATGAAAATATTGTATACGGTCCGAGAATCCATGGAATTAAAGATAAACAAGAATTAGATGAAATTGTGGAGAGAACCCTTAAGGAAGTGGCATTATGGGAAGAAGTGAAAGACAGGCTGAAAAAGTCGGCAATGGGTTTGTCAGGGGGGCAACAGCAGCGTTTGTGTATTGCGCGGTGTCTGGCGGTAGAGCCGGAAATTATTCTCATGGATGAGCCTACGTCTGCTTTAGACCCTGTTGCTACGCTGAGAATAGAAAGCCTTTTGGAGGAGCTGGTAAAAAAATACACCATAGTCATTGTGACCCATAATATGCAGCAGGCCGGACGTGTTTCGGACTACACTTCATTTTTTTTGAGTGGAAGAGTAATTGAGACAGATGAGACAGATATGATTTTTTCCAATCCTGACAATAAAAAAACAGAAGATTATATTACCGGAAGATTCGGATAAGAAAGGGAGGTGAGAAGATGCAAAGACCACAATTATATCATGAGCTTGAGAGTATTCATAATGAGTTATTGAAGATGGGCTCCATGGTGGAAGAAGCGATACTTCATTCTATACAATCTTTGAAAAACAAGGACATTGAGCTTGCTCAGAAAGTAATTGATTACGATTATAAAATTGATGACATGGAAAATCTGATTGATGATAAATGTATTAAATTTATTGCTCGGCAGCATCCTCTTGCAGGTGATTTAAGGCAGATTATGGTGATTTCCAAAATGATCACCGACCTGGAAAGAATGGGTGACCATTGTGAAAGGATTGCAAAGTATACCATAAAGTTAAAAGACCAAAAGTATGTCAAGGAGCTCATTGATATTCCTAAAATATCGGATTTGGTGTCAAAAATGGTAACAAAGGCGCTTGATGCTTTTGTAAAAATGGATTCGGACCTTGCCAGAACCATATGGAAAATGGATGATGAAATCGATCATATGTATAAGGCAATATATGATGAGCTTCTTGAAATCATGATGGAGGATAAGGATAAAATATTTCAATGTACTACTTTTTTATTCATAACGGCACATCTGGAAAGAATTGCAGATTATGCTACCAATATATGTGAGAAAACAGTGTATACATGTGAAGGCGTTTATGATATGAGTATTCAAGATTAATTTTTAGTAATAATTTAATAGGGTATTGACTATACTATAAATAAAATATATACTATTTTTAAATAATTAAAGACAATGATGAGAAGAGTAATCGTAATAGGAAGTCAAAGAGAGTCGGGATGGTGTGAAGCCGATACTGATATTACGGATGAAGAACATC
>CAZKKX010000161.1:0-333 GCA_964553505.1 uncultured Eubacteriales bacterium
ATTTCTAAGTCCCAGCATGGTTGCTATTTCATCCATAAATGTACCACTGCCAGCTGTCCACAATTCATGTTCCAACGGTGAAACCTCAAAATAAATTGTCTGTGAACCATCACCTGTAGATTTTTTCTCAATACTAGAAAATTGTGTTTGCATATTTTCAATGAGCATGTTGGATTCGTCCTTTTTTCCTACAATAGTGCCAATAAGCTCTATGGCAGTATAGACCTCTTGAATGTTGGAAGGATTACTCACAACAACCGTAATCCCTGCGTTTTCAAGTGCTTGAATCTGTACCTTCGTCTGAGCCATGGTACTCATAACGACCACCTGAGG
>CAZKKX010000161.1:343-5909 GCA_964553505.1 uncultured Eubacteriales bacterium
TCTGCTCAATGTTTGTCTCGCTGCCTGACTGAACAGTGGGAACCGACATGGCCTCTTCAGGGTAATCGCAGTATTCGCCTCGACCAACCAGTGTATTCCCTGCACCTATCGCATAAAGAATTTCACAGTCCGAAGCTGTCAGTGCAATCACCCGTTCAGCGGGAGCGTTAAGGCTAATTTGACGGCCTTTCATATCCATTACAGAAATGACCTTTTTACTGTCTTCAAATTCAGCCGCTTCATCGTTCGTGTCTATTCCCGCACACCCGGAAAAAATCGAAATAACGAGCAGCAAAGCAAGCAGTAATCCCGTAATGTTTAATGTCTTCATTTTCCTTCTCCCTTTCCTATTCACCTTTTCGTGGTATTTATATATGTTTTTACATATTTTATATAATTATTCCCTGCATTTATTTCAGTGTACTTCTATCTCTTTCGTTTGTCGAAAATAATAAAACAGTGTTATTTAACTATTATATAATGAAAAGAAGAGGGTAACAAGTAGTTTGAGCCAGAAACCTCTTGAACAGTCGCTATCAAGAAAAAAGCTGTCAGGTTATAACCTGACAGCTTTTTTCTTTTATCACTGCAATGCTTCCTAATTTGTAGGGCAGCTTCTGATTTAACATAGAATTTCTTATTTGATATATGCTTTTTTTGTCAACAAATGGGACAAAAAGGCAAACAGTGCTGCTAATATCAACAAAAATATCCCGAGGTGTACCGGAGTTTGTCCAATAAATGTGAATAAACTATTTATATTCACTACGGCTTCTTCTGTTGCAATGCTTATATTAAATCCAGTAATCAAAATAATCAAAAAAATGGGAGCGACAATGGAAACTATAATCGTAAGCATTTTATTCATCCGATAGTATAACGCTCCAATAAAATATCCAGCATACGACATAAAAACCAAATCACAATAATGTAAGAAATATCTAGGAACGATTCCAAAATTGGGGAATAATTGTTTGGTTGCAGATGTGTAGTCTAATTTTAACATCATGCAAATGAGAGGTACCAGCGCATCTGCCGCCAGTATAATCAAGCATCCCAGCACAAAAGTGACAAGCATACTCTGGGAGAGCAACTTGCGACTCAAACCATTTTGCATATACAACTTAAATTCCGTCGAAAATGTTACAATACCAGCAACAAACAAAAAGATAGAGGTAGTCCATTCCATCCCGCTGGCCGCGCTATTGGAAAATCGAGAAAGAATGCTGAAGAAAATTATAATGGCAAAGATGATACTATAAAAAAGTAATACGCTAAATCGTGCTTCCCATAACTGATATTTAACTGCTGCTTTTAGTTTCATCTTATTCTACCTCCGAAGCTTCCGTCATACTTACAAATAGTTTTTGTAGGTCTAGTGGGCTGATTGTAAGCCCCTCGGGTATGTTATCGGCTTTTCCTAAAACGGCAGCAGTTTTAATGCCACCTACCGTATCACTGCCAATCGTCTCACGGTTAGAACAATACGCATCAACATCGGAAATAGATCCAGTAATGTTATATCCACTTTGCAACAGTTCCTCAACAGAGCAATTTCGAATGATTCGGCCACGATCAATTATCACGACATCTTCTATCATGCCCGATACCTCCTCAATCAAATGTGTCGATATGAGAAAGGTTCGTGGCGTTTCAGCATATGTTTCGAGCAATGATTTATAAAAAATTTCTCGATGTCCAGCATCCAGTCCTAAGACAGGTTCATCTAACAGAATGTAATCCGCCTTTACGCATAAAGCAACTATAAATTTATAAATGGAGCTATACCCCGTAGATAACGTTTTAATTTTTTTACGTTTGTTGAGTGCAAATCTCCGACATAATACGTCAGCAAATTCATGGTTAAAGCCACCGTAAAACTCGTCAGTCCAACGAAATATTTCACTGACCCGTATTGTTTCTGGGTAAAGCTTTTTCTCGGTCATCATATATAGTTTTCCCATAGCATGCTGATTATCAAATACCTTTACTCCATCAATTGTAATCGTTCCCCTGTCAGGGAAGATTTGATTTGTTATTAGGCTCATCAAAGTCGTTTTCCCCGCACCATTTCTGCCTAATAATCCATATATTTTATCTTTTTGGAAGCTAACAGATATTTGATCTAAGGCTATATTTTTTCCATAAGACTTGCTTACATCCACTACGTCAATACTCATATAGTTTCACTACCTTTTTTAATCATAGTTATCATTTGCTCTAGAGAAATGCCAAGCCGCTTTCCTTCCTTAAGCAACGGAATGACATATTTTTTTAAAAACTCTTCCTGCCTTCTGTTTCGCAATTTCTCTACTGCACCATGGCATACAAACATACCTACCCCTCGTTTCTTAAAGATAATATCATCCGCCACAAGCTGATTCATACCTTTGAGAACCGTTGCTGGATTAATCTTTAGTCCTACAGACAACTCGGTTGTAGATGGAATTTGTTCATTCTCAGGATAAATTCCAGTGAGAATTTCTTCTTCCAAATTGCGAGCTATTTGCAAGTAAATGGGAACTTCACTTTTAAAGTCAATCAGCAAATTATCACCACCTCAACCCGCTCACTAGTTAGCTACTTTTGTAATTAACTATAGAAGATAATGGGCGTATTGTCAAGAAAAATTTTGTTTTGTAAATACAAAAAAGCAGGGATTCATCAATGAATCCCTGCTTTTTTGAAACGTTAGAAAGAAGTAAGGCAATTCAACTTAACTATCCCTTATCATCTTTATGCCATACTGCACAAATCAGAAAAGGTAACGATAGCTCTCTATTTAACCAAAGTTTCTTTCTCTTCAAATTTTTTAAACTTATTATAACTAAGATACTCTTGTAGTATCCTGTCTCATTATGGCCTATTCAATAAAATTTTATGAACGGTATATTTTAGAGAGTATACTAAATTTTTTATATTATTCATAGGAATCGAACTTTGAGCTCAAACTATGTTTGGAGGGTTACAATATGAATATAAATTTCGATGCAGTGTATTACGAACCAGCTATACTGGACTATGAACTGGGGCAAATGTTGCGAAAAAAGTACGCAGACCGCCCATGGACAGAAATTGAGAGCCACAATAGAATACCAGAATTTAGCCAGTCAGAGAACAAATATTTTCCAAAGCTCAAAGAACACCTCATTATCGGAGTGCGAAAAACGCATAAATATACCCCCAATAATAAAGTGTCTGATTGGCTAGTTCCCTACACTTCCTCTGGCTGCCGAGCGATGTGCCTCTACTGCTATCTTGTCTGCAATTATAACAAGTGTGCATATCTACGTCTCTTTGTCAACCGTGAACAGATGCTAAATAAGCTTTTGAAAGTAGATGCTGCATCTTCTGCTCCCCAGACTTTTGAAATAGGCAGCAACAGTGATTTATTGTTAGAAAACCTTGTAACGAATAATCTCCCATGGACAATTGAGCGTTTCGCCCGTGAGGGAAAAGGACAGCTTACGTTTCCAAGCAAATTTAGCGCAGTAGAATCGCTGCTTAATTTAGACCATCAAGGAAAAACTATCTTCCGCATGAGTGTAAATCCAACGGAAGTCATAAAACGAATCGAATATGGAACTTCTCCGTTAGCGGAACGTATTCAAGCACTCAACGCTATGTGCGAGGCAGGGTATCCAGTAGGGCTCCTAATTGCTCCAGTCATCTTACTCCCAGAATGGAAAAAATTATATACAGATCTCATTGAACAGTTAGCCGAGACGCTTAGTGAAAAGGTGCAACATAGCGGGTTCATTGAAATCATCCTAATGACATACAGTTATGTGCAAAACGCAATCAACACAGAAGCTTTTCCAAATGCATTACAGCCCTTCGATTCAACTCTTATGAGGGGACGAGGGCGGGGGAAATACTGCTATCATGCAGATATCCGCACTGAGGCCGAGTCATTTTTACGAAAAAAATTAGCTCAATACCTTGGACATATGCCAATTCTATATATATCCTAAAAACAACTATAAAGCTATTAAGAAACAGTTTTTAATGCAACTATTCTTAGATTAATATGTGACTCTGTAGTATTTTAACAATTCTATTATCATACACATCGGCTTTAAGATTCATCTCGTTTAACACCTCAGAAGCCGGTCTCGCAATTTTATAAGGTCTTTGCGTTGTTGCTGTATCAAAAAATTCTGCAATAGAAACAATTTTTGCTTCTTCTATAATATCTTTCGATTTAAGCCCCTTTGGATATCCTGTTCCATCATTTTTTTCATGATGCTGCAAAATAATTGATTTGCTGATTTCTGAGACCTCTGTTTCTTTGAGGATAATATACCCTAATTGACAATGATTTCTCACAATATTTAATTCTCTATAGGATAATTCTGATGATTTATTTAAAATTTTTTTTGGAATTTTTATCATCCCTATATCATGCAACAGTGCTCCAATCCCCAAGTCATATAGTCTCTCATCCTGATAACCAAGCTTCACTCCAATCATACAGCTAATCAATGCGGTATTAATTGAATGTGTATAAATCCAATCCACATAAGAGCTCAGTGTCTTAAAGCGATGATACCATTTTTTAGCTTTGCATTCATAAACGATACTTTCCACTAAACAGGAAGATTTTTTTAATTCCGTCTCTAATAATTCTGGTTCTTGCCTCTTTTTATCAGCTTCAGTTTCGTAATCCTCAGTACACTTTAGTTCTATATCCTCTGATAAAATTTGCGGTGTTTTATTTTCTAAAATTTTCTCTAACATACCAAACGTGTTTAGCTTATTTTTGAGTTCTTCAGTCAACGTAATTTCTTGCCCTTTTGAAAGTAACAGCACACCTTCGTCAGTGACAATATCATAATCTAGCACTATTTTCTGCATGATACCCCCGCCCATCAGAAAGATAAAAACAGAACTATGATGAATTTTGCATCTACTTTCATCATCACTATATTTTCATTAAGAATACACCAAATATCATCTACTTTCAATAAAAAGTTACGAATCACAGAAATTATGTAATTTCGGCTCAAACTTGTAACCTTCATAGCAAAGCTTCTCTATTTTAGTGCAATAATAGTTTACTGGCATAATCCGCTAGAATTCCTAAATAAGTAAATCTATTATTGACTTTTTCTTACAAAAATACTATAATGCAAATGCAAATCACTTGCAAGTAATCATATGAAGGCGGATAAAAATGAACGTAAAAAGA
Source organism: uncultured Eubacteriales bacterium (assembly GCA_964553505.1). Taxonomy (GTDB): domain Bacteria; phylum Bacillota; class Clostridia; order Peptostreptococcales; family JAAYPU01; genus JAENZQ01. The sequence goes on from CAZKKX010000161.1 coordinate 5,535, forward strand.
ATGGTAGGACGGCTTTTCTCTTTCACACTTTTGTTTGGTATAATAACTTTAACAGGCTGCACTTTTACAACTTCTGAACAATCATTGAATTCTGAGATCCCTATTATTGCTGTTACCATTGTTCCTGAACAGACTTTTGTAAAAGCAGTCTGCGGGGATATGGTAGAAGTTATTACCATGGTTCCTCCTGGGAATAGTCCTGCAAACTATGAACCCACTCCGGAACAAATGGAACAGTTCAGTGATGCATCCTTATATTTTGCCATCGGAGTCCCAACGGAGGAAGCAAATATTCTTCCGAATGCCGAAGATATTAAAGTGGTTTCTCTACAAGAAAGTGTATCCTCCGTTTATGCAGAACGAAAGTTTGACTCT
>CAZKKX010000162.1:0-5908 GCA_964553505.1 uncultured Eubacteriales bacterium
AATATAAAATCACAAAATGAAAAATAAAATCGCCAGAAAACTGGCGTTTTTTTATTGCAAAAGGTCTGAAACCATCTAATTTACAGGAATTATTAAATGGCATATTATTTGCAGTTAGTATAAGCGAATAAATAATAACACAGGAGGTGGTTTGATGAATGTAGGAGTTTTAGGTTCTGGAAATGGAGGAACATCTTTGGCTTTTGAAGTTGCAGATAAAGGACATAAGGTTATTATGTCAGATCTTCCGGAATTTTTAGAAAACATAAGCGTAATAAAAAAGCAGAATGGTATTTATGCTCAAATTGATGGATGCAAGAAGTTCGCTAAAGTAAATGCAGTAGAAGAAATAAAACAAGTATTTGAAGAATCAAAATTGATCTTTATTACAGCTCCGGCTTATGGCATAAAACCTTTTGCGAATGTTTGTAAGCCCTATATCACTAAAAGCCATAAAATAATCATATGCCCTGGTTCTATAGGAGGGGCATTAGAGTTTAAAAAGGAATTAGGGATTTCCTATTCAAATGAAGAGATAATCATATCCGAAACAAGCACACTGCCATATGCAGCAAGATTGATTAAGCCAGGGAATGTAGATATTTACTTGTTTGTCAAAAAATTCTTTTTTGCTTCATTACCATCAAGTAAAACAGAAGAAGTATACCAAGTCGTTAAAGAAATATGGCCATTTGTTGATAAGTCTGTAAATGTTCTATATACAAGTATTGGTTGCGGAAACCCTGTAATTCATCCGCCGATAGCTCTATCAAATTTAGGATTGATAGAACGCACTAATGGTGACTTTAAATTCTATTCAGAAGGTGTAACGACCGGTGTGGGAAATCTAATCAAGGCAATGGATGAAGAAAGATTGAAGTTGGGTAAAGCTTTTGATATGCAAATTATCAATGAACCGGAAATGGGATGCCTTGAAGGATATATGGAAAAACCGAACTATTGTGAGGGGTATAGTAAAAGTCCGGTTTTTAAAGACATTAAAGCACCCAAAACTATAGATGACAGATTTTTTAGTGAAGATGTTGGCTATGGGTTGGTATTTTGGTCGTCTTTAGGAGATTTGGCAGAAATAGAAACGCCCGTTATAGATTCCGTAATCCAGATAGCTTCGGCTGTCAGCGGTAAAGACTTCAAGAAAGTGGGCGAAAGAACTGTAAGTTCATTGAGCCTGAATAAGGAAATAATAAGTAAGTTATAATATAGCGGTTAATTTTAAGGAGGTTATTTTATGTTTAGTAAAATTAAAGTCCCTCATACCTACGTTTTAATCTTTTGTATTATACTCATTGCGGCGGTAGCAACTTACATAGTACCAGCAGGTAAATATGAATTAGTGGAGGATTCGGCAACTTCAAGACAGGTCGTTGACCCTGATTCTTATGAAAGGGTTTCTCAGTCTCCGGTAAAGCCATTTGATATTATTAGATCAATTCCGAAAGGTATGAATGAAACCGGGTGGATTATATTCCTTATATTTATTATCGGCGGGTCATTTGGGATGATAAACGGAACCGGCGCTGTTGAAGCCGGCATAGGCAGAGTTGTTAAGAGTCTGAAGGGAAAAGAAAAAATACTGATTCCAATAACAATTCTAATTTTCTCCTTAGGGGGAGCAACCTTTGGAATGGCTGAATCTGCATTAATCTTTATTCCAATGGGGGTAGTTTTAGCAAGATCTCTGGGATTTGATGCTCTTGTTGGGATGTCCATGGTTACTATAGGCGCTGCTGTAGGATTTACAGGAGGTGCGTTGAATCCTTTTACTGTTGGTATTGCACAAGGGATTGCTGGCGTGCCATTGTTCTCGGGGATAGGATTTAGAATCATTGGACATATAATATTTTATATAATAGCAACAATCTATATCGTAAGATATGCAATTAGAGTCAAGGCAGATCCTGATAAAAGTATTATCTATGATATAGAAAAAGAAAGAAAAGAAATAGATGAACAAGGAATTATCGAGTTTACTTCAAGACATATGCTGGTTATTGGAGTATTAGTTATTGGTTTTGGAGTCATTGTCTATGGTGTTTCTAACGGTTGGTCTACGGCAAGCGATTTAAGTGCTATATTCCTTACAATGGGAATTGTATCTGGATTAGTTGGAGGGAACAAACCAAACAAGGTTGCCCAAGACTTTGTTGATGGTGCTAAATCATTAACATTTGGGGCTTTAGTTGTAGGTTTAGCGAGGTCAATCGTAATCTTGCTTGAAAACGGTCAAGTCATTGATACATTAATTTTTTACGGTGCAAATATTCTTAACAATTTTCCTGCTATAATTTCCGGTGCAGGTATGTATGTATTTCAAGTAATTTTTAATTTCTTTGTAAATTCTGCCAGTGGTCAAGCTGCAACTACAATTCCTGTTATGGCCCCTCTTGGAGATTTGGTCGGGGTATCCAGGCAAACAGTAGTATTAGCCTATCAATATGGTGATGGTTTTACAAATTCATTATATCCTACATCTGCAGTACTAATGGCAGGATTAAGCATAGCCAAAATTCCTTATGAGAAATGGCTTAAATACATTTTGCCGTTAATGGGCATTTGGTTTGTTGTTGCTTGTATCATGTGTATGATAAGTGTAGCGATTAATTATGGACCTTTTTAGTTGACAAAACTCTAGATTGCATCCCATTTTTACGGGATGCGATCTTTTAGCTTATTCTTATAAAATGAGGAGTGTAAAAAAGATATGAGTTATGATGAAGTTATAAACTTTTTTGATAAAGATGAATTAATTGAGTTAACACAAAAACTTATTTCTATTCCAAGCTATCATGGGCTACCCGAACCTGAAAAAGAAATATCTAATTATATATATAATTATTTCATTCAAGAAGGTATTGAAACCAATTTAATAGAAATTATGAAGGGTAGACCTAACGTAATGAGTTCATATGGAGATGGTGAAGATGACACAAAAACACTAATGTTAAATGGACACCTAGATACTGTTCCCGTTGATAACATGACGATTGATCCTTTTGAAGGTTTTATCAAAGATGGCAATATACATGGCAGAGGTGCAGTTGACATGAAAGGACCTCTCTCAGCAATGATTATGGCGTTGATATTAGTAAAGCGTGCCAATATAAAATTAAAGGGAAAAGTTCATTTTGCAGGAGTAATAGATGAAGAAAAAGGAGCTGAAGGGACAAGATATATCGTAAAAAATGGACCTGCAACAAAATATGCAATTGTTGGTGAACCTACAGATATGCAAATAGCTAACGGGCATAGAGGTTTAGAATCAATACAGATAACTGTAAAAGGCAAATATGCTCATGGAGGTACACCCCAAAAAGGTATTAATGCTATCGGAAAGATGAATAACATAATAACAGAAATTCAAACGAATCTGTTGCCGGAAATCATGAAAAGAAACCATCCCATTACAGGACCGGCCTTCTTTAATCTAGGTGTAATCCAAGGTGGAACTCAACCATCGACAGTTGCGGGTGAATGTATATTAAAGATTGATCGCAGATGGTTACCTAATGAAAGCAGAAGCTCAATCGTTAAAGAATTAGAAGATATAATATACGATCTCAATAAAAAGGATAAAGAATTAGAAGCAGAAGTAAAAATAATATCGCCGCCTGAAAGCCTCAACATTGGTTATCCTCCAATGGTTTGTCCGGAATCATCAATTCTTGTCAAAACTTTGAAAAAAGCCAGTGCTAATATAAACAAAGAGACAAAAACTATATATTTCCCTGCTTGGACGGACGGATCAATTTTAAGCAAGTATGGTGTAGAAACGGTAGTTTTTGGGCCAGGTCATCTTTCGTCAGCACATTCTGATATAGAACTTTGTCCCATAAAAGATATTATTGAAGCTTGCAAAATATATATTTATGCCATTTTGAATATATGTTCATGATGGGGACGGGATATGTTTGGCACAATAAAACAATAAACTAAAATGTAAAAATATGGTATAATCTTAGGTGATAATGAGCAGAATGCCTTGTGAATTTAGTAAAACAGGGTTATACCATACTTTTATTAAAATCTTATGTATTTTTTATAATCCTGTCATAGATATAAAAAACATCTATGACTTTTTCATTTGTTCTAAAATTTACTCTTTTTTTTACTTTTATCTGTCATATCATAACATGTGCAATGGGGAAATCTCAGCGCAGTTCAGGATACAAACAAAGTATCGACATATCAGCAGTTTGTGAATAAGCAATTTCGATATCAAATGACAGAATACGCTATTGAAATTGAGCGGATGACCATTCGTTTAGAAAATTTATTCATAGAAGGGGGTTCTTTGGAGCCTACGCTGTTAGAGCGAATAAAAGACGAGCTTAAAGAATTAAGAAAAATGTGCAGCAGGGATGAAAAGGCCGTAGGGACATGGTGGAGCCTTCTCAGCTCGGATTTTCAACGATTAAATCAGAACTATCAAGACTATATCCGAGATTGGTACAGCCTTAAAGCTGAAGAAATGATGCGGACAAAAAGCTTTTTATTATATAAAGAAAAATTTATTGAATATTTGAGGAATTTTATAAAAGAGCTGCAGCAGTATGCTCAGGAAATAGAATATATTCTTAAGCAAGTGACGGAAGAAGAAAGCAAAAGTATTATTGAAAAAGTTAGTCATTATGAGCGCGAGATACCCAGGATTGATATGGAAGAGGTGAAATATGAAGAAATATTTGAAAACATTTATGATAAATATTATAATATCAAAAACTTTTTTATAGGGGATTCGGTACAGGAAAGTGAAGTGGAGAAAATACTTTCCATGACCAATGAGATAATAAGACGTATCACACGGTATGCAGCCAATATTCTTGAAATGTCCAATCAATTTTCAAGCCGTAAGGAAGAATACAAGAAAGTTGCCGATTTGTTTCTTCAATGCAAAGGAATTGAAAAAGCCCATCTTTTATCATCACAGGTTTTTGGTATCAGTGGGTACAAGCATTTTCAGGGAGATATACAGAGAGAAACCGAAAGTATCAATAGTTCTGTTTTTGACGAAAGACCGGCTTTGATCATTACAACACCTAAAATAAGATATTACCGCGAGCGCATTATAAAGACGGCTATCAAAGACCATTCAGAAGAAAAACAAACATCCAGAGACAGAATACTAGCCCAAAGGCAACTGGAAAAAGATATAATGGATGCATATGTTCAAAAAGGAAGAATCGATTTTGCCAATATAGGTGACTTGAAAGCTTTTGTGAGGGAAACACTTTTAAGATGAGACATGAAATTCTAACATTGAACTTAACAAACTTAGAAAATGTTGAAAAGGTCGAGTATTATTTAGAGAAAAGCAATTTTGTCTATTGCTTCGAAAATCCTTCTATGTTTTATGCGGTGACCAGGCAGCTCCCATGGATTGCTGCTATTTGCACAAGCGGGCAGATCAACCTGGCTGCCTATATTTTGATGGATGCATTAGTTAAAAGTAATTATAAGCTACTTTATTGCGGGGATTTTGATCCCGAAGGATTGCTTATAGCTGATAAATTGAGAAAAAGATATCGACAATCCATTGAGTTTGTTGGATATACGAAAACGCTGTATCAAAAAGCCATATCCAATAATATTTTATCCCAAAACAGAATAAAGCAGTTGGAAAGACTGTCAAGCAAAGATTTTGAGGAAGTGTCTCAGGAGATTCTTTTAAATAAGAAAGCAGGATATCAGGAACATATCATAGATGAGATAATTGATATTATAAGAACGCAGAAGCCGTCCCCAATGACAGACACCTGAAAAACAAAAGAACCGTCCCCAATGACATGTGTCAAAAAGAACCGTCCCCAATGACATGCAATGACATGTATGAGAACGCAGAAGCCGTCCCCAATGACAGACACCTGAAAAACCGTGTCAAAAAGAACCG
>CAZKKX010000163.1:0-5904 GCA_964553505.1 uncultured Eubacteriales bacterium
AATGAATGTGGTCACATATTTTCTCGCAATCTCTTATGGCCTCAATCAATTTATCGGATAAATCTTTTGGATGGGATGTCATAAATCGGATTCTTTCAAGATAAGGAATCTCGTTTATTCTATATAATAATTCAGCAAAATTCATCTTTTTTTCAAGGGTTCTACCATAAGAATTTACATTCTGACCTAATAACATAACTTCTTTCGTTCCATTTTCTGCAAGTATTCGAACTTCCTTCAGAATATCATCGGGCTCCCTGCTCCGTTCTCTTCCACGTGTATAAGGTACAATACAATAAGTGCAAAAATTATTACATCCATACATGACGTTTATGAATGCTTTTGTGTCATATCTCCTTTTGACAGGAAGATTTTCTATAATTTTGCCATGTTTATCCCATACATGGACATTCATTTCTTTACTGCATAAAGATTCGGCGATCATTTCGGGAAACTCATGAAGATTATGTGTTCCAAAAACCATATCCACAAAGGAATATTTTTTCTTTATGGTTTCTACAATATGCGGCTGCTGCATCATACATCCGCAAACGCCAACAATAAGGTTCGGGTTTTCTTTTTTTAAATGTTTTAATCTGCCCAGATTCCCAAAAAATCTTAAATCGGCATTCTCCCTTACACTGCAAGTATTCAATATAATCACATCAGCTTTATCAATTGTGTTGCTCTCCATATAGCCCATGTTTTCCAGCATACCCGCTAATTTTTCCGAGTCATGTTCATTCATTTGACAACCAAAAGTTGTAATGTGATACCGATTACTCATTACTCTGCTCCTAAACCGTGGTTAATGACATATATTTTTCCAATCCGTTCTTTAATATATGCATGGCTTTTTTTAAATCTTTTTCTTTTAATACATAAGCAATTCTTATTTCACTTTTCCCTAAACCTTCTGTTTCATAAAACCCTTCAACCGGAGCAAACATAACGGTTTCATTGTCAATATCAAAAGATGTGAGCATCCAAATCAGGAATTCTTCAGCATTGTTTACGGGCAGTTTTGCCGTCACATAAAAAGCACCTGACGGTTTTCTGCAAATAACGCCCTCAATTTGGCTTAAAGTATCTACAACAATATCTCTACGTTTCTCATATTCTTTTTTTACTTCTTCAAAATATGAAGCAGGAAGTTTATAAAGCTCTGCTGCGCCTATCATATCTAAAGTTGAACACGATAGTCTTCCTTGGCAAAGTTTTAATACGTGGTCTAATAATTCTTCGTTCTTTGTAAGAAGTGCTCCTATTCTCGCTCCACAGGCACTAAATCTTTTAGAAATGCTATCGATCAGGATAACTCTATCCGTTACATCCGGAAGTTGAGCGAAACTTGTAACAGGGCTGTCATCATAGACAAACTCTCTGTATACTTCATCCGAGATGACAAAAATATCATGTTTTTTTGCAATGTCTGCAATCATCCTCATTTCTTTCATAGTTAGTACTGTTCCGGTAGGATTTCCGGGATTGGTCAGAAGAATAGCTTTAGTTCGCTTTGTAATCCTGCTTACTATTTCCTCCATTTTTGCAAAATGAAATCCATTTTCTGCATAGGTTGTTATTGGAACGATTTTAGCCCCTGTACCTTTTACAAATATATTATAATTTGAATAGTAGGGTTCCGGTATAATAATTTCGTCTCCTTCATTTGTGATACAAAGCAATGTAAAAGTAAGTGCTTCACTGCCGCCATTGGTAATAATGATATTGCTGTTATCAAAAAAAACATCATGCTTTTCATAGTACTTTCTTAATTGATTGATGAGTTCCGGAATTCCCTGTGACGGCATATACTGAACAGTTTTTTCATTAAATTCTTTAATAGCGCTAAAAAACACATCCGGCGTACTTATATCCGGTTGCCCTATATTTAAATGATAAACCTTCTTTCCTTTTTCTTTGGCATCTTCTGCATATTTGTAAAATTTTCTTATAGGTGAGTGATCCATACTCTTAATTTTTTTAGAAAATTTCATTGCCTTTCACCAATCCTTTTTAATGATTTAACCTCATGTGAGCACATTCAACAGTCTCTTTTATGTTAAAACTATTTTCTGTCATTTTGCTTTTCTCTAAGTAAAGCAAATACTCAATATTTCCTTTGGCTCCTTTGACTGGAGAATAAGTAAGCCCTCTTACTGAAAATCCCAACTCTTTGGAAAATGAAGTTATTCTTTCAAGCACTTCCATATGTATCTTTTTATCTTTAACAATACCATTTTTTCCTACCTGTTGTCTACCGGCCTCAAATTGAGGTTTTACCAAACAAATAATCACTCCATTTTCTTTTAGTAACTTGATAGTTACCGGAAGAACCAAAGTCAAAGAAATAAAAGAAACATCAATGCTTATAAAATCCATAACATCTTTTATGTTTTCCGTGCTTACATATCGGATATTCGTCTTTTCCAAATTGATAACACGAGGATCATTCCTGAGCTTCCAGTCCAATTGACCATATCCTACATCCAAAGCATAAACCTTTTCGGCTCCTTTTTGCAAAATACAATCTGTAAAACCACCGGTAGAAGCACCTATATCCATCGCAATACTGCCTTTTAATTTTATTTTAAAATAATCTATTGCTTTATCAAGTTTCAATCCGCCTCTGCCGACATACGGACAGTCATTAGCTTTCAAAAATATTTTCGCACATTTGCTAATTGCAGTACCTGCTTTATCAATTTTCTGACCATCAACAAAAACTATTCCTGCCATGATTGCACGCTTTGCCTTCTCTCTTGAATCATATAAGCCTTTTTCAACAAGCAATACATCTAATCTTTCTTTTTTATTCATTATATTCTCCTGTTCAAAATTGATAGAACATGTTTGATGATGCCTTTTGAATCCAACTCATATTTTTCATCCAGTTCTTTTACAGTTCCATGCTCAATGTATTTATCCGGCCATCCCATAATATGCAATTCATTCTCCATATGGTGTTTTTGCATTAGAGAAGCAATACTGCTTCCAAAGCCGCCTATTTTTGTATTGTCTTCTATAGTAATGATTTTGTCAAATTTATTAAACATATTCAAAAATGTCTTTTCATCAAGGGGTTTTATAAATCTTGCATTGATAACAGTAATTCTGATGTTGTTCTCTCTTAAGAAACAAGCCGCTTCATATGCCGGCTTTATCATCCTTCCTACTGCTGCAATACACAGCTCTTCTCCTGAAAGGAGTATCTCAGCTTTTCCTTTTGCCAAGTCTTCTATGCTGGAATGGTTCAAATCCTCAGCCCTTCCTCTTGGATATCTTATGGCACATGGTTTTCCAAGGTTAATTGCATATTCTAACATTGCGTCCAGTTCGCTTCTGTCCTTTGGGGCAAGAATAGTCATGTTTGGTAAGTGATTTAAATATGAAATATCAAATAGTCCATGATGTGTTTCTCCATCTTCGCCCACTACACCACTTCTATCCACACAAAAAACGACCGGAAGTTTTTGAAGGCAGACATCCGTCATGATTTGATCATAAGCTCTTTGTAAAAAAGTAGAATATATTGCTACAACGGGAACCATGCCGTTCATAGCCAGACCTGCAGCAAAACTAACTGCATGTTGCTCCGCAATACCTACATCAAAGAATCGTTCAGGGAATTTTTTTGAAAAATCCACTAACCCTGTACCATCTGCCATAGCTGCCGTAACAGATACGACTTTTATATTATTTTCTGCAATATCTACTAGCTTCTTTCCAAATACTTTAGAATAAGTCGGTACGGATGATTTGTCTTTTAACTCACCTGTTTCTATATCAAAAGCACTTATGCCATGAAATATATGCGGTTCTTTTTCAGCATTTCTGTAACCTTTCCCCTTTTTTGTAAGTATATGAATCAATACAGGTCCTTTGGCATCTTTGGCATTTTCAAATACTGCTATCAATTCTTTTATATTGTGACCATCCACAGGACCTAAATATGTAAATCCTAATTCTTCAAAAACAATTCCTGCAACAATTGTATATTTTACGGCATCTCTTATTTTTTCTAACGCCGAATAAACAGTCCCTCCGGCTTTTGGTATCTTGTTTAAGGTTTTTTTCAACCTTTCTTTTAAATCCTTATAGGCAGGAGCTGTTCTTAATCTGCTGAGATGTTTTGAAATTCCGCCAATGTTTTGAGAAATTGACATCTCATTATCATTGAGAATTACAATCATATTTGTATTAACATGACCTGCATTATTTAATGCCTCATAAGCGACGCCTCCGGTAAGTGCACCATCCCCTATAACCGACACCACAGAGAAGTCTTCTTGTCGTAAATCGCGTGCTTTTGCAATACCTAAAGCAATTGAAATAGAGTTGCTGCTATGTCCGCTTTCATAAATGTCATGCTCACTTTCATTTTTTTTAGGGAAACCGCTTAAACCTTGAAATTGCCTGAGAGTATCAAATTGATGTGCTCTTCCGGTTAATATTTTATGTATATAAGATTGATGCCCCACATCCCATATGATTTTATCTTTTGGACTTTCAAAAACTTTATGAAGAGCTATTGTTAATTCAACAACACCAAGGTTTGACGCAAGATGCCCTCCTGTCAAAGAAATTTTACTTAATAAAAAATCTCTAATCTCATACGCTAAAAGTTCTAATTCTCTTTCAGAGAAACATTTTAAATCTTCAGGAGATTTTAATGTATTTATATATTTTGACATAGTATCCCTCATATTCTCATGGACTATTTAAAAAAAGTTATTTTGAATATTCTTTCAAAGCTGAATAATATTCTTCCACATATAGCAATAATAGCTTTTGAATAATTAATAGCAATGTCTTTCCCAATGGCTTTTCCTCCCACAGTCAAAGCAGCTACCAAGCTACTGATAAAAACTGTGAACAGTCCTAAATTAATACCAGGGTATAATTGAACAGTTTTAACTACTATGAATGTCGCAGAAGCGCCACTGATTATACCGCAAATATCTCCAATAACATCATTGCAAATATTAGACACCTTGCTGGCATTTTTTATCAGCTTGATAGATTGAGCGGATCCGGATACTTTACCGGAAGCCATAGAATGAAAAGGTCTTTCGTCTGCTGCCGCAACAGCAATTCCAATAATATCAAAAATAATTCCTGTAATAATAATAAAAAGAAGCAACAGAAAAGAAATAACTAAATTTGTATTCCTTAGAATAATATCAGAAAAAAAACTCATAAATACGGACAAACAAAATGTCCATAATGTTATGAGCAGTACCCACTTTATATGATTAAACCTGTCTTCATCTATTTTTAGTTTTTTTATTTTCATAATGACTAATCCCAATTACAAATTCTAAATTACGAGTGGCAGTATATTGAGTAAACTTTACGGCTTAGGTCCAGTAGGATTTCCCAGAGAAATACTGACAAGTCGCCAAGTCAGCGGTTACCCTTCAAATTTTTCTTTGCACCGTCGCCGGATGCAAAACTGGATTACCACTAAGGCCATACTGTAATCCCCAATATACTTCAAAAGCAGAACAGTCTAGGAGATTTCCTCTGCAGATACTTCATTTTTTATCCTCTTTTGCAGAACAGGTTTCGAGCAACAGCGATAGTATGTTCCGGGCCCTGGCTCATACTACTCCGAATTATGCTATCTACCATGTTCCACTCAAGGCAGGCTACACTGTAGCAAAAATCATGCTTACAGGTTTATCCCGAAAAAAATATTTCGAGTCTCCACGAAGAGAGGGTCAACGCCCACATGCCATTGTGGATCGCCCCCTGCTTCTGACTCCCAATAAAAACCCCTAACTGGGCGTTAGCAGCTAATATCAGGAACTTCATCGATGTGCCCTTTGACGGATTTTTAGCCCCGCCTTCAAAAATGACTACTCTGACTAGAATACTGCGCCACTCTTAATCTAAAGACTA
>CAZKKX010000164.1:0-5901 GCA_964553505.1 uncultured Eubacteriales bacterium
ATCATATGATAAGCTCTATACTTGATGAAAAGGCTGCTGTTTACGAAATAAGCAAGTTTATGTCGGGAGAAGTTGCTGCAAATGCCATTATCAATCAGAATAGAAATTATGATATCCTTTTCCTTGATATTTTAATGGATGAATTGAATGGGATCATGACCGCACGAAAAATAAGAGAAGAAGACGAAGATATCAGTATCGTTTTTATTACCGGTTCTCCTAATTTTGTGTTTGAAGGATATGATGTCCAAGCCCTGAACTATATTTTGAAGCCTGTTGATAAAAAGAAACTTTCAGAGATTCTTATTTATGACTGCAGCAAAAGAAATCAAAAAAATTATATGGATGTAAAGCTCAAAAACTCTGTTGTCCGTATTTTGTTTGATGAAACAATATATTTGGAATCCAAAGGCAGAAGAGTAAGGATCATTACAACTGATAAAGAATATGAAACCTACGGGACACTGACCCAGTTTAATGAAATCCTTCCTTCAGAGCAGTTTATTTCCTGTCACAAAAGTTTTGTAGTCAACTTGAATTATGTTTCGCAGATTTCAAGAACATATTTCACCACTGCCTGTAATAAAATAATCCCTATCAGCAAAGCCCGGTATCCGGATTCAAAAAAAGCTTTTATCAATTTTATCGGAAAAGGGTGATATTCTGATTCTACTATGCTTTAAGCGCCAGCTTTATCATAAACCAGTTTTTATCATATTCAATATCCAATACGCCGTTATATTTTTCTACAACCCTCTGGACAATACCAAGACCCAGACCGCGTTTCATATAATCTGTTTTTGTTGAAATATATTTATCATTTTCTTTGACAACAGTATTTTCTTTACTGTTCTTGCACATAACATGCATGAATCCATTTTTCATGTTGCAGGCAAACTCAATATTTCTATTATCCATGTTTACCATAGCTGTGCAGGCTTCTATTGCATTGCCTGTTATATTGATAAACAGACTGTAAAAGTCACTGTCACTCATTTTTATATTTTCAGGAAGATTAATGGTATAAGTAAAATCGATATTATTCTTTTCTGATTCTCTTACTACATATCCCATTATATAGTTGAGAAGGTGATTATTCGTATAGATGATCTGCTTGGACACAGGATAATTTTTTGTGAGCTGAGACAGATATTCTTTTGCTCTGGTTAGATTTCCTTGATCCATCAAATGATTAAGGGCACTAAAATGGTGATGGATATCATGGTTCAGTGCATGGGCTTCTTCCGTATATTGTCGTATATCATCAAAATGTTCAAGGGCCAGCCGGCTTTTTATTTGAGACGCTTGAAGGTCCGCAAGAATCTGTGCGTTTTTCTTAAAATAAGAATTGATTCTGCCTATTACTTCGATGGTAATGAATACTATCAACCCAATCTTTGAAAACATTTCAATATCACTTAAGTGCAGCGGATTGCCAAACATGCTGTTGAGCCTGCCTGCCAATGTCATAATTATCAATATGAAACCGGCCCATTTTAATCTTTCATATTTTTTCTTGCCATGGTGTATTTCTATGATAAAAGCTGTTATTGTCAAAATGTAATAGACTGCAATAAGGTATACGAAGACAGCTAATATTTCTGTTGGGGGATCATTCATAAACAGTTGCATTAATGCCGTAGGTAGGAATCCGGCAATATGAATGCAAAGGGCAATTATGATAGGAATTTTAAATCTTTTACAGGAGGAATATGCAAATAACAAAACTGCGCATGGTATAAAGAAATTTACAAGCATGATGAGAAAAGCTGCTTGAGAGGGATTCAACAGTATTAAAAGCAGAAAACTTTTGCCGGGAATAAAAAGACCGACTAAAATCACAAAAATGCCAAACCACAGATCGGCTGAAGAGGCTTCATCTTCTTCTTTACGATGCGTTAAAAAAGCAAATAACAAAGTAGTGCCCAGAAGAAATACAAATATTGCTGCAGCAAAAACGGGAATGGATTTTCCGATAGCATAAGCCATAAGGGATGCTACATTACCTATATAAATGCGATAGGCACGCAGGTTCATGGTAGGGGTTAGGGTGAGAGTGAGTTTTTTTCCGACATAGTCATCAGGTAAAGTTATTATAGCCAGTTTTTTTCCGGGGGAGGCAATAGATGATTGATCATAACCATATCGATATATTTCTTCTCCGTCTAATTGGGCAATAATCTTCAGATAATCTGATCGGAACATGATGGCAGCATCTTTTCCCCTGTCTTCAAGGGTGTGGGAGAGATACCAGTTTTCATTGAGATATATGCCTTTGGTACCACTTGGCAGACATACCGGTTTTGGTTCTGGGTCAAGATCGGTATGGTACTGCCACTTGTCCGATATATCCGTGATGTTTTTTGACATATATGGGTAAGAGGATACATGTATAATAAGGATCAAAAACAAAATAACAGAAAGCAGAAAAAAAATCGCTGGGATGAAAGCCGTCGGCTTTATTTTTTTGCTTTGAAACATGATATCACCCCCTTCCGCAAAATTTTGATTACCATTTAATAGTAACAGGTAAAAAACGGTGTTTCAATAGTTTAAGTTAAGCCTATCACACTGTTTTGGTATTGAATTGTTCCAATTCTGACAAAAAACCTCCCAGTTTTTACATTCGTATCGAAAAAAAAACTGAAATCGGTATGATGGTGATATAGAAAAAATAGAAAAGGAGGAATATAGACTGATGAGAAAAAGAAAAATAAAAAGGAATATTTTTGCTTTTTTAATTATTTTGGTTGCGGTTATAGCTGTCTGGGTTATGCCTTTTGGTAAACCGTCGTGTTCAGCCCAAGTCCTTGAAAACCCGGAAGAATTTTTTGTATATACGATAACGGATGATGAGGCCACTATAACCGGTATTTATTATCCCGCTTTGCCTTGGAACTTTGACGGCCATCTCTTTATCCCGGAGACCCTTGACGGTTATCCCGTCACAGCCATTGCGGATGAAACTTTTCTTAACTGGCAAACCGACCTGACGGAAGTGACCATTCCCCAAAGCGTTGTTAGTATTGGAGGAGGTGCATTTGCCAATTGCAAAAACCTAACCAAGGTAACATTTGATTATGATTATGATGAAGAAGGTCTTGAAAGCATTGGAAATTCTGCATTCTCCCAATGCGATTCCCTTGAAAGCATTGTTATGCTAATGGATGATGATTATAGTATTCCCAATAGTGTTACCAGTATTGGCCATAACGCATTTTTCGGTTGCAGTGCCCTAAAGAAGATAAGCATTCCCAGTGGACTTACTACGATTGAAGAAAACACATTTTTTGGATGCAGCAGTTTGACCAGGGTGATAGAATCTTATGCGGGATCCAGTCTTACCACAATCGGCAGGGGTGCGTTTCATGGCTGTAAATTGCAGTTCTATTATATTCCGGAAAGCGTTACCAGTATTGGTGATGCTGCATTTTATAACTGCAGCAATTTGTTTGCGACAAGAATTCCAAATGGCGTTACGAGTATCGAAAACAATACATTTTATGGCTGCAGCAGTTTGACAAATTTAGCATGGTCCTATGAGGATTCTCAGGTAACCAGTATTGGATTTGGTGCATTTATACTGTGCACAAACCTTTCTAATGTATTTGGTGAATCCAGTTTTATTATTCCTAAAAGCGTTGTCAGTATTGGCGGAGAGGCTTTTTACTCCTGCAGCAACATAAGCGACATTATTATTTCCGATAACGTTACATCCATTGCAGATAATACATTTACTTTACATAATGAAAATCTGAAGATCCATGGCTTTGAAAATTCTTTTGCACAGACCTATGCCGACGATCATAGCATCGACTTTGTTGCCCTTTCTCCGGTCAGTCCCAGCGCTGTTAGCTTTGATAAGAATCCTTCAATGCAGGCTGATGTGAGTGCCGATATAACCTTGGCTTCAGCAGCGCAGGTAACAGATGTCAAGAACGGTGAAACGTCAATTGGAGCAAGCAACTTCAGCTACAGCGGAAATACACTGACGATAAAAAAAGAATATCTATTGTTACAGGAACTGGGAAGCCTGGAATTGACCGTAGTTTTCGATAACGGTGTTACCGGAATTTTGACAATTAATATATCAGACTCCGGGCCGGCTGTTATATCTCCTAACATAGGCATTTTTATGGAAGGTGCCGAAGCAGATGTGCCAACAGTAATTACCTGGCACAGTGCGGCAAGCGTGTCGGCCGTCAAAGCCGGTGCAGTTCCTCTGTCATACGGTGACGATTATACAGTAACCAATGACGACGGAACAACAGCCACTTTGATAATCAAGAAGGAATACCTTCAAATGAAGCCGGAAGGCAGCCTTATATTGAATATTGAGTTTGATACTGGTGACTTAGAGATATTGACCATCAGTATTAGAACCAATGATCCTGTACAGAATCCCAATGCGGGCATTTCCCCTAAGACAGAAATATTTTACCAGACAAGTCCTGAGGATGTGACAACCACTATCATCTGGAACCAAGCAAGCTCAATTGCCGATATAACGGGAGGAGGTACTTCCATCGGCGTGGATAATTATGCAGTTACAGATAATGACGGGTATACAGCAACTCTGACCATCAAGAAGGAATACCTGGAGACTCAGGCTGTGGGCAGTATTGAGTTGAATATTAATTTCAATAAAGGCAACCCGGAGACGTTTATAATAGACATCAGTGAAATTACACCGGTAGTAGACGCAGTCATCAATCCGGTATCGGCCAATTACGACCTCAATGCGCCGGAGGATGTGAGCACAACTATTACTTGGAACAGCGCCAGTACGGTTACAGATGTTGTGTACAACTCAACCAGCCTGAATTCCGGTACGGACTACACGAGAACCGGCAGCGCTTTGACCATTCAGGACAGTTTTATGTCAGGTCTTATGCCTTCGGTAAACGACGCCCTGGTATTTGAAATCTGTTTTGATACAGGCAGTCCCGCCGCTTTAACTGTTAACGTGGTGGAAAGCTATATTCCTTCTGATGACGCCGACCTGAGCGACCTGACAGTGGGAGGCAGTACAATAAGCGGCTTTGATGGGGACATTACCTCATATAATATAGAACTGCCTTATGATACCTCGCCCGGTGAGGCATTGGTCGGCGCGACGGCAAACGACCCTTCCGCCCAGGTCAGCATCACTCAGGCATCCACCCTGCCCGGCAGCGCTGTAGTAGTAGTGACTGCCGAAGATATGGTAACTTCTAAGACGTATACGATTAACTTCACTTTGGGGTCAGCACCTATTGCATCGAGCATTATTACAACCACTCTTTCTGATGGTACGGTGAACGAAGCATACAGTCAAACCCTTAATGCAACAGGGGATACGCCCATCACGTGGAGCATCGAAAGCGGAAGTCTGCCGGATGGTCTTACACTGAACGAGAGTACCGGAATCATCAGCGGTACACCCACTTCCGACGGCACATTCACCTTTACTGTTCAAGCACAAAACAGCATCGGGAGTGATACGCAGGTGCTAAGTATAAGCATTGATCCTGTATCAAACGGAGACAACTCAGGAGGCGGTTCCGGAAGAAGAGGCGGCAGTGACCCTAAATACAGTGCAAAAGTAACAGAGAACGGTAAAAAAGGATCAGATATTTCGGTTACCGTTGATAAAAGAAACGATACGGCATCGGTAGAGGTGGGTGAAAATAATAAATTTTCAGATGGGGGAGAAACAATCATTACTGTTCCCCGAGTATCAGGAGTCCATCAATATGGCATAAGCATTTCAGCTGATTACCTTGCCGGTTCGAATAATGAAGGAACATTAACCTTGAATACGGAAATAGGAAACATAACGATTCCCGGGAATATGCTGACAGGCTCGGATGCAGACAAAGGCAAAACGGAAATTACAATTGGGCAAGGCAATAAATCCGA
>CAZKKX010000165.1:0-5807 GCA_964553505.1 uncultured Eubacteriales bacterium
TCTGCTTCAAGTCTTGCTTTGACACTGTTTACAGGGGTATTGTTAACCATTTCAACATGATGGGAAGGTTTTCTGGATTGTTTTACATTTAATAAGATGAAATTATCCGGTTTTCTTGGGTCTGGTACGGATATATGTGAGGACTGGTAGGTCCCGTAAATCATTTGATGATATAAGGCGTCCTGGCCATCAAACTGACCCACCATTTTTCCTCCGTCAAAGGCTGCAATGCCCATGACTTCGGCTTTGATATCATATACTTTGGGAATTTGGCCTGCATAAAAATCACCTTCCATCGGCCGGTCACGGCCTCTTTCTTTATAAGTAGAATTATTAGGGTCAAATTCATCGGTTTTTTCATATTTATTGACACCGACTAAAGTTGCATAAGCTTGTCTGCATGAGCATTCTGCCAGTAAATAGAAATTCGTCAGCCTTGTGTCTCCGGTAAATCCTGTATATTGATGGGAGTTGAAATTCATTTCATAATATTTTGCAGGATTGGCCTCCAGAGCGGGGGTGACATTTCGAATATATTCTTCGGCAGTATCCAAAGCAACTGCTACATACATACTGCCCCTGAACTCACGACCTCTGATCATGGCATGAATATATTTATGGATACCCTCCTCAGCCAGCTCTTTAGAGAATATAATTACTTTACAGTGGGACAAGTCGATTTCTTTACTGATATAAGTATTGACCATATTCAGCCCAGCGTAAAGAGTAGGGCTTTCAACTGTGGTGATGGTAGTACTACCGCTTGGTTCGCCGCCTCCGCCTTCTCCCGATGCGATTTTAGAAGGGACAGCTATTTGAAGGGTCATATTCAAGAAATTGTTTTCTCCTTTGTCAAAACCTAAGGCGACCACATAAGCTTTTTCATCGATTTCTTTGCTGTCGAAACAGGCTGTGAGAAAAAATGTAAAACATATAGGCAATAATATCAATAGATGCTTTTTATTCATTCTTTCCAACCTCCCTTTTCTTAGGCGATTTAATGGAATTTGCAATGCTTAAAAGGATAATGGGAAGCAGGAAAGTTACCATCCATGCAAAATTCCTGAAATATTTTTCAAGTTCAATGGCAGAAATTAAATTTTCCGGGAAAAAGGCCAAAGCGTATACAATAATTGCAAAAGGGACAATCAGTGGTTTGTAATACTTTAATTTAAAAGTTTTTTTAAAGACATAAGGAATTAAAAATAAATTAATACTCAAATGGAGCAGGGCCGATAGAACCCATATTATCAAAAACATAGATTCAACTCTTTGAAAAAACCTGCCGTAATCCACCAGCCTTGACAGCTGGTAGATAGGCAGAAAGCTCTCTGTTCCTGTAGGATACTGATATACCATTGAAAAAATAAGCATTCCTGAAAAAAAGAAAATACCGGAAAGGATAATGCTTCTGTAACCTACGGTTTTAAAAAGGCTTTTTTTACGAATAAAGGGATACAGAAAGTATACAAGTATGATACCTGCAAAGACGGAAATTCGAGGCATACCCTTTATAAAGATTTCATAGGGACCGCTACCGAGCCAGGGGGTTATCCTGGAAATATCACAGTATCTTAAGGCGCCTGTAATAATTACTATGTAACCTGCTGCGATAATAGGAACTGCAATTGCGCTAAGCCTTACAATGGCTTCAAGGCCTGCATAAGAGGCGATAGTCATTCCGGCAATAAAAAAAAGCATAACAAAACTTAAGGGAGAATCAGAAAGTGATATGATTTTTATATTTTCAGAAAACTCTCTTAAAATAACAGGGTTAATATATAAAAAGAAAAATAAGAAAATCACCCCTACAATGATTCTACCGGTTTTTCCTGCAATATATTCTCCTAAATCTATTAAATCCTTTCCTTTAAATGGCCGGTAGAGTCTTTCAATAATGAGAAATAATATCAATGCAATCACTGTTATATAGATTGTCAGAAGCCATCCGGCGGTCCATGCGGCTTCCATCATGGATCTGGGGAAATTCAGAAAAAGCTGTGTTGTAATCAGTGTAATGGTAATACAAGTTGCTTCAAAACTTCCAAATGTGATTTTATTTTTCATTTTTATCCTTTCCTTCACTCTGATTGTAATTAACCCATTTTCTGCTGACCTTCGGTTGTTTGTTTTCATCTATGGTATTCAGGTAATCTGCCCGCCTTTCCTGTTTCCATATGGGGAGCCTTATAAGCTTATTGCTGCTGAATGATGCTGAAGTCTTAGGTCCTGTAGGCATGGCGATAGGGACTCCGAAGGATTTTGAATTTACAAAAATAATACCTTGTATGAATAAACCTAAAGTGATTCCCAGGAAGCCTGCTATTGCGCCTAATAATATGTATCCGAACCGTAGGACACGGAAAGAAAGACCTAAGGCAAAATTAGGTATTGCAAAAGAGCCTATACCTGTAATTGCTACTATGATGATGAGGATAGGGCTCACAATGCTGGCTTCAACAGCAGCTTGTCCCAATATTAAAGCTCCGATAATACCCAGGGTGGGACCGATGGGTCCGGGAATACGAATACCTGCTTCTCGAATTAATTCAAACATAATTTCCATAAGCAATAACTCGATTAAAGAGGGAAAGGGAACTTGTTCCCGGGATGCTTCAATAGCATAGACCAAATCTGTCGGAATCATTTCCTGATGAAAGTTGGTGATAGCAATAAATAATCCCGGAAGAAGAAGGGAAAGTAAAATACCTAAAAATCTAATAAATCTAAGTAAATGGGCATAGGGAAGCCTTACATAGTTATCTTCGGGAGACTGTAATAAATCCACCAAAGTAACAGGCGCTAAAAGGACAAAAGGGCTTCCGTGGACAATAACACCAACTTTACCGTCTGCAATATGACCGGCTACAATATCCGGTCTTTCGGTAGCCATTAGTTGGGGGACAGGTGATAAGCTGCTTTCTTCCAATAACTGTTCAAGTTCTCCTGAATCGATAAGATAGTCAATTTGAATGTTTTCTAATCGTCTCCGCATTTCTTCAATCAAGGATTTATTTGTTAAGTTCTTGATATACAGCATGGAACAAGGAGTTTTGCTTCTTTTCCCTACTATTACATCTTCTACAATGAGATTTTCATCTTTCATTATTTTTCTTACAAGTGCGGTGTTAATCCTTACAACCTCTGTAAACCCCTCCTGAGGTCCCCGCAGTATTTGTTCGCTGTTGGGACGCTCCACACCTCTGTGTTCCCATCCTTTTACATCGGCGGCAAATGCTATATCAACGCCATCAATAAATATACCGCATCCGCCGAAATTTATCTCATCAATGACTTCTATATATTTTTTTGCTTCCTTTAATTGGTTTTGAGGCAAAATATGTTTTTTGATATAATCGACAATAATTTTAGGATCATCTTTTATATCTAAATTAGATAAAAGCATTAAAGGGGTTAAGATGAAGTTGTTAATAATTTGGCGGTCAATCATACCATCGTAAAAAATAATAAAAGCCGGAATTGACTTGTTCTTAACGATAATATCAAATTCTCTCAGAATAAGGTCTCCGTTTTTAGGAATGCTGTAGACCTCTTTCATATAGCTCATATTTTTTGAGAGTTTTCTATGGATCCGTGACTCCTGCTTCTCATCAGCTTTCTCGAATTTGTCTTCTTCTTGGTTTGACCCCAGTATTTTATTCAGAAGAGTAGCGCCGTCATTACCTGGTTGAACGGTTTTTGAAGATTCATTTTTCGTTGTTTTTTCATCCTGTTTATTTTCTTTTAAAATGAATTTTTCCGTTTGTCGCGGTTCTTTGAATGAAAGTAAATCTTTCAGAAAATTTTTCAATTCTTTACTCCTTTTATGTACGTGTATACGGATTTACCAGAAAGAAAAGAAATCTTGCCGGGTAAAATGCCATTTTAATCTTTATATTTGACCTCAGATTTAGAACTTAGTTTATTATTTGCGTATGAGAAAGAAATATGCAGTTTCAGCATTACTAAAAGCGGCTATCATGCAAAATTTTCTAAAAATATGTTATAATAATAAATATGTTCGCAGATATTCAATTTATTTGTGGGGAGGTAAATAATGATACAAAAAAGTGTTGAATTTGAAAAAAAAGCAACCCTTACAGTAGCTGAATTAATGGGAGCGGCTGCCCGAACCGCACCTAAGGGCAATGGGAATGATAATCTTGAAGTGTTAATAGTAACAGGAAAAGAAAAGAATGATTTGGCTCAGGAAATGAAGAATATTAAAGAGAAGACCGGTGTGGATTTTTTTGAAAGAGATGGATACAGTGTTGATTCTTCAACCGTGGTTGTGCTTATGGGTACAAGGATTTCACCGATAGGTTGTCCCAATTGTGGATTCTGCGGATTTGAGAATTGCGATGAAAACAGAAAAAACAACGGCATATGTTCATTTAATACAGGAGATTTGGGGATTGCTATAGGTTCGGCAGTATCTGTAGCTGCAGACCACAGATGTGATAACAGAGTCTTGTTTTCTGCAGGAAAAGCTGCTCTGAATTTAAAATATTTCAGCGAAGAAGTTAAAATTGCCTACGGGATTCCACTTTCTGTTTCCGGTAAAAGCCCGTTCTTTGACCGAAAAGAAGATTAAAATTTACTGAAAATATTATTTAAAATATCAGAGAATATTTTCAAAAGAATTATTTTTTAAGCAATTTTCTTTTTGAATTTTACTGCACTAACTGTGAGAAATACAATGGAAAACACTAATAAGGCGATAACCTGACTGAAAAGATAACTGAATCCTATACCTTTAAGGACAATACCGCGAATGATATAGAGATAAAAAGTAAGGGGAATCAGATTTCCTATAAAGTAAATGATTTCAGGCATGGCATCCCTGGGAAACATAAAGCCGGAAAGCAGAATGCTTGGCATCATAACAAAAAATGACATTTGCATGGCTTGCAGTTGGGTTTTGGCAACATTGGATATAGCGATGCCCATTCCTAAAGATGCGGTAATAAAAAAAAGAGTAAGGATATACAATTCCAATAGGCTGCCCCTTATGGGAACATCAAAAACAGTTGTTGCCAAGATCAAGGCTACGGTAATCTGGACATACCCCAAAGCGATATAAGGGATTATTTTTCCGAGCATTAATTCAAAGGGACGTATGGGTGTAACCATGAGCTGTTCCAGTGTACCCCGCTCCCTTTCCCTGACTATTCCAATAGAAGTCAGTATTACCATGGTCATGGTAACTAAGATACCCAATATGCCCGGAACAATATAAAAGGCGGTGATACCATCCGGATTATACCATGAGCGAACCCGGATATCATAAGGGGGTGAAAAGCCGGACATTTTACTTTGCAGTATTTCCTGATTTTTTATTAAACCAATGGAATTCGCTATTGAGACGGCTTGAGCGGCAACCATATTATCGCTGGCATCAATTAGAATTTGAGCACTTGACGGTTCGTTTCTGTGGAGAGTTTTGCTGAAATCAGGAGGGATGACGATACCGACCTTTGCTTTGCCGCTGTCAATAAAGCTGTTGATTTCATCATAGCTTGATGCAATGTACTTCACATCAAAGTAGCCGGAAACCGTAAAGGAATCAATGAGATCTCTGCTTTCGTATGACAATGATTGATCAAAAACAACGGTAGAGATATGTTTGACCTCTGTTTGTATCCCGAAGCCAAAGATAAGCAATTGAACAATTGGAAGCATAAATGCAAGGGCTAAAGTAAGGCGGTCTCTTTTCATTTGAAGGAATTCTTTATATATAATTGCTTTAATTCTACTCAAAAGAGTCACCTGCTTTCTTTTGTTTTGAGAGAACGAGAAAAACATCT
>CAZKKX010000166.1:0-5782 GCA_964553505.1 uncultured Eubacteriales bacterium
TTATACGTTTTTACGTATTCATTCAGTGTTTCCAATGGATAATCTCTGCACATATCATGCAGGATTGCCGCAATAGCTGCTTTTTCAGTATTACATTGATATTGTTTGGCAAGCCGCAGTGCTACCTTATGTACAGAAAATGTATGTTCTAAGCGTTCATCTTTTAACATCCCACATATTTTATCAATCAATGCTGCAACATCCATTATGAACACCTCATTTGTACAGCCTGTTTTTATAAATATACTGTTCAACTTCATTGGGAATCAAATATTTAATGGACTTTCCAGCCTTAACTCTGCTTCGTATTTCAGTAGAAGATATTGATAGCGCAGGTACTTCCAGCAAATGTATTTTCGTTTTATATTTCTGCTTCAAAGTACTAATTTTTTGCTCTAAGTCCTTAGTTTTGTGACCTGGTCTTGTTCCCGCAATAAAACTGAAAGTACTTAAAAGTTCAACCGTATCCTTCCATGATTCAATGTCCAATATAGCATCTGCTCCGGTAATAAAAAAAATCTGAACCTCTTTCCCGTATAGTCTTCTTAAATTTTGTAATGTATTCAAAGTGTAAGAAACTTTATCAGAACCTACTTCTATATCAGAAACCATAAAATTCTCATTGTTGATTGTTGCCAACACCGTCATGAAATATCGATGAATATTATTACTAATTGAGAGTTCCATTTTGTGAGGAGGAATTCCGGCAGGAACAAAAATAATTTTATCCAAATCATATTCAGTTCTTACTTGTTCTGAGAGTACCAAATGCCCATGATGAATTGGGTCAAATGTCCCCCCCATTACGCCTATCCGTTTGCCCATAAAACACACCGCCATTAAGAGATTTCCGCCTGCTCGCGACTTATTCTTCTTTTAATTTGATTTTAAGCTCTTGGAGTTGTTTTTCTTCTGCTATTCCCGGAGCCCCACTCATAAGACACATCGCATTCTGAGTCTTTGGAAAAGCAATAACTTCGCGTATGTTTTCCTTCTTATTTAACAGCATCACAAGCCTGTCCAAGCCATACGCCAATCCACCGTGTGGCGGTGCCCCAAACTTAAATGCTTCAAGAAAAAAACCAAATTTTCTGTCTGCCTCTTCATCAGTAAGATTAATCGCATCAAACATTTTCTTCTGCAACTTGCTGTTATGAATTCTAATACTTCCTCCACCAATTTCAACACCGTTAAGAATAATGTCATACGCTTTTGCTCTAACTTTCTCCGGTGCCGTTTGAAGCAAACTAACGTCCTCATCTTGTGGTGCGGTAAAAGCATGATGAACTGGTGAAAATCGTTCTTCATCTTCATCATATTCAAGAAGAGGGAAATCTGTAACCCACAGTAATTTATATTCATTTTCATCAAGAATGTTCAATTGTTTAGCTACTTCGTTTCTCAAATGCCCTAAAGCATTAAATACTACCGATGGTTTATCCGCTACTAACAGTATTAAGTCGTTTGGTTCGGCATCAAATCGTTTTAAGATAGCAGATATTTCTTCTTCAGTAAAGAATTTTAATATCGGGGATTGTATTTCTGAATCATTAACTCGAATCCAGGCTAATCCTCCGGCGCCATATGTTTTTATATATTCCTGATATTTATCGATGGTTTTTCTGCTGATTTGTCCGCTAAAACCTTTTATGTTGATACCGCGAACATCTCCATTTCCTTCGATAACATTTCGAAAGACCTTAAAGCTGCAGTTTGAAAGAATATCATTCAAATACTTTAATTCAAAGCTAAATCTTATATCAGGTTTATCACTACCATATCTCTCCATTGCTTCAGAATAAGAAAGTCTTGTGAGCGGCAGCTCAATATCTATCCCTTTTACTTCCTTAAATAGTTCTTTCAAATACCTTTCATTAACTTCTATAATATCATCTACATCCACAAATGACATTTCTAAATCTATCTGCGTGAATTCCGGCTGTCTGTCTGCTCTCAGATCCTCATCTCTGAAACATTTAGTAATCTGATAATACTTATCGACACCTGATAACATCAATAACTGTTTGTACATTTGAGGTGACTGAGGCAAAGCATAAAAATTACCCGGGTTTACCCTGCTGGGAACGAGATAGTCTCTTGCTCCTTCCGGCGTGGGTTTTATAAGCATTGGAGTTTCAATATCGGTAAAACCTTCTTCATCAAAAAAACGTCTGGTGATCTGCGTGATTTTATGACGAAATCTCATATTGTCCTGCATTGTGGCTTTTCTTAAATCAAGATATCTATATTTTAATCTTAAATTTTCGGAAACATCATCATTATCTTTGATATAAATAGGAGGCGTGTCCGCTTCTGAGTATACCAATATTGTATCAACAAAAACTTCTATATCACCCGTTGGCAATTCATTATTTTTTGATTCTCTTTCCTTAACCGTTCCTTTAATTCCAATAACATATTCACTTTTGATACTATCAGATTTATATAACGCTTCCGCTGATATATCCTTATCAAATACAATTTGAACCAGTCCTGATTTATCTCTTAAATCGACAAAAATCAGTCCCCCAAGATTTCTTTTTCTTTGAACCCAGCCATTTAATACAACTCTATTTCCAATTTGATCACTTCTTAATTGTCCACACATATGTGTTCTTTTAAGAATGC
This sequence comes from uncultured Eubacteriales bacterium, assembly GCA_964553505.1. Classification (GTDB taxonomy): domain Bacteria; phylum Bacillota; class Clostridia; order Peptostreptococcales; family JAAYPU01; genus JAENZQ01. The sequence continues at coordinate 2,629 of CAZKKX010000166.1, forward strand.
TGTTCACCTGTTATTCATCCTTTCATTTCAGTCTGCTTTCAATTTCCTCGATAACTTTGCTGATTTCTATTTTTTCCTGTCCTGAGCTTTCCATATCTTTTAACATAACACTGTTTTCTTTCAACTCATCATCTCCAATGATAATAGTAAATGATGCATTTATTCTATCCGCATATTTGAATTGAGATTTAAGATTTCTACCGGCTAAATCCATCTGTCCTTTTATTCCTTTATATCTTAAATTCTTTAATAGCTTCACAGCCGTTTTTTTAGACTTTTCGCCTAAAAACGCAATAAACACATCTGTGTAATTATCCTCCTCCCTAACGGGCCCTTTTTTTTCAAGGGATAACAAAAGCCTTTCAATACCTAAACCAAATCCTACGCCGGTAGTTGGAGGTCCTCCGATTTCTTCAACCAGTTGATCATACCTTCCGCCTCCGCAAACTGTCCCCTGGGCACCTATTTCATTGGATACTATTTCAAAAGCAGTTTTTGTATAATAATCCAAACCTCTAACAATATCTGCATCAATAATAAAATCTACTTCCATAGCTGTTAAATACTGCTGCAAGGTTTTAAAATCGTGAATACATGATTCACACAGATAGTCTATCATACGTGGTGCCTCTTTTACACTTGACTGGCAAATTTCCGACTTGCAATCCAGTATCCTCATGGGGTTCCTGTCATATCTGCTTTTACAAGTGTCACAAAGATCTTCCAGTTTATCCTTTAAATATTCTTTCAATGTATCTCTGTAAGCCATTCTACAGTTTGGACATCCAATACTGTTAATCCGAACCTCAAGATTCTGAAGCCCTAACTCGTCAAAAAGATTGACCGCAACTCCTATAACCTCTGCATCGGCCAAAGGATTGGTAGTCCCAAAGATTTCTACTCCAAATTGATGAAATTGTCTTAATCTGCCTGCTTGAGGTCTTTCGTACCTGAAGCAAGGTGTTATGTAAAATAGTTTTACAGGTTGAGAGTTGGCGTATAATTTATTTTCTACATACGCACGTGCTACCGGTGCCGTTCCTTCCGCTTTTAATGTAATATTTCTGCCTCCATTATCATCAAAAGAATACATTTGTTTTTCAACAACATCTGTTGTTTCACCAACACCCCGTTTAAATAATTCCGTATGCTCAAACATAGGTGTTCTAATTTCTTCAAATCCAAATCTATTACATATATCTCTGAATTTATTCTCAACATAAACCCATTCCCTGACCTGTTCAGGGAGAATATCCCTTGTCCCTCTCGGCGCCTGTGTTAACATATTTAGTACCTCCTGCTCTTAGCTCCATCCAATTTATGAAGCAAAATACAAAAACTTCTACATCCCGTAGTCAGGGACGAGAAGTATCGTTGTGCCGCCCTAATTGGATTATCAAAACATATTGTATATTTTTTTGTACCATCTAATTATAATGTATTACTGATTTTGTTGTCAATATTTGCAAAAATCAAATTGCTTTTACGCTCTTCCATTTCCTGAATTCTTTCTATATAAATCTCATAATTTGATACATTAGGTACACGTTCCAACCTGTTTTCAAAAGGATAAAATATTTTTGAAATACCGCCTGCCCCTAAAGCGATGATTGTTTGCTTCTCTTCCATGATTCGTATATTATAAATACACTGATTGTTTTTTTTGCAATATCCTACATTTTCAAAATTTCCTGACATGTATTTCTGACGATACATGTAATACGGATAATAATGATACTGTTTTAAAAGATTAGAAGATATATTAAGCATGCTCGCTACCTGTTCTTCCGATTCATAGGTATATTCTTCCCTTTCTTCCTTTAATTTAGACGCTTTTTTAAGTGAGAGTGTATGTATAGTAATGTTCTCCGGTTTAAGCTGAAGCAAAGCATTAATGGAATATTTGAAATCCTCAAGCGTTTCATTTGGAAGCCCGGCAATCAAATCCATATTTATATTATCAAAACCAGACTGTCGAGCCAGATCATATGCCTCGATGATCTGTTGAGCCGAGTGTTTTCTCCCTATTCTAATTAAAGTCTCCTCTTTCATGGTTTGAGGATTTATACTGATTCGATTGACTTGAAAAGCTTTCATAATTTCAAGTTTCTTTTTTGTGATGGTATCCGGTCTACCGCATTCTATGCTATACTCTTTTAAATCACTTAAATCAAAAGCTTCATCAACTTGAGCCAACAGCCTGTTTAATTGGCTTTCAGTCAATGCTGTAGGTGTTCCTCCACCAATATAAATTGTTTCAATTTCTAAGTTTGCTTGGGACAATTTCTTTCCTGCGAAAACAATTTCTTGGGCCAAAGCATCCAAATACTTATCCATTTTTTGAACATCGGCAGGATATGAAGTAAAGGAGCAATATATGCATTTTGAAGGGCAAAAAGGAATGCCTATATATAGACTGATTTTTTTGTTTAAGGTATTTTTCAGTATTTCTTTTTCATTCCGGCATACTTCTAATAGCAGATTAACTTTTTCTTCATGAATATAGTAAAAATATCTTAATTTTTCTATAATCTCCTGTTCTTTCATTCCTGACTCTGCCATTTCATTAACCATTTTAGTCGGTCTGACACCGGTCAGGATTCCCCAAGGCGGTTGATAATGATAATACTTTTTGAACAGTAAAAAAATCCCTCGTTTGATACCTTCTTTAATATCTTTCTTTACTGCTTTGTAAGCATTTTCTAAAACCTCAGGAGTTGAAACCGAACCGATTGTCTCACCTTTTTCAATAAGTTGTACAGAAATTTCTCCGTAATCATCACTATAAGTTGCGTAAATAATCAATAGTAAATCTTTAGACAAATCCACAGTCTCTTTTTTAATAAACTCAAAATTTGAAGGCGGTATAAATACTTTTATCAATTCTCCAACCTCATACCCGAATCTGTCGTCATTTATATAAACATACAGCACTTTTAACCTCCAACAATAGAAAATAAAGTGGCGTTTTTATCCTCTTACAAACGGGTTACTCCCTTTTTCTTGCAATATAGACGTATCCGTGCCATGTCCGGGATATACTTCCGTGTCATCAGGTAAAACATATAATTTTTCTTTAACAGCGGCTATCAATGCCTCCGTTGAAGAATATCGAAAATCGGTTCTGCCTATAGATCTGTCAAAAAGAGTATCT